>JAGVFE010000108.1 GCA_020057765.1 Candidatus Woesebacteria bacterium
TAGCCGCATAGCGCATACCGACGAGGAGTCGGTTGCGTGTCATGTAGTATTGATGGAGTCTCCCTCCAACATCGCTTGAACCGGCGTTTTTGTGCCAAACGATTGATTGCGGAACATAAAGCAGTGTATATCCCATTTGTTTTGCCCGTAAACAAAAATCCAAGTCTTCCAAGTATGCAAAAAATTTCTCATCAAGTAGACCGATTTTTTCAAATACTTCTTTTCTCACCATCATTGAACAACCGGTGACAAACGGCGTTTCTTCCAATTTGTCATATTGCCTGTGATCGACTTCGTCTACGCCTCGGTGCGAGGCATACATGTTCTTCCAATCGATGATACCCCCGGCATACCAAATCACACGACCTCTATTCTTGTCTGTGTAACGTTCTTTATGAAATTCGCGTCCCGGTGCAAAATAAATCTTGGAGCCTGCAATACCAACGTTATGCTGCTTAAACGCGTCTACGAGAGATGCCATAGCGTTTTTATCAACGATCGTGTCGTTGTTCAAAAGCCACACAAAATCTGCGCCTTTCTCAAGCGCCAAACGAATGCCGACGTTGTTTCCGCCCGTAAACCCAAAATTCTCACCTGCTTCTACAACCTCCACATCAGGAAAATTCTTCTTGATTGCCGCTACAGAATCATCCGTCGAACCATTGTCGACAATAATCGTTGATGCGTTCTTGAGCGAATGCAGGCACTCAAGAGTATCTTTTTTCCCATTCCAGTTCACAATGATAATGGTCACGTGCTTCATATCATTGGGTTACTATCCGAATGCGGGCATTGTCTACATATCCATCATACCGAAGCGTTGACTTGATCATAACCCGATAGAGCTTTCTTCCGGGATCAAGAGTAATCTTTGCCTCTCTCTGAAGCGTCCCACCGCCTTCAAAAGACACATCGCTAAACCATACATCGTGTTTGTCTGTGGCATTATATAACTTCGCATAAACCATGCCGTTTCCAGTAGGATTACGCAGGTGAGTCCCAAAATACGCTTGCGCAATCGGTGGATAGTTCTTGGTATCCACGTACGCCTCTACACTCGTGAGTTCTTCATAATCGCTGCTTTTGGTTACACCCGAGCCGAGCGGTATATAGTACTCTTTTGCACTGAGCGGGAAGCTCACGGCCGGAGAAATTTTCGCTTGAGGCTGAAAAATTACCTCTGTTTTTTGTTTGGCAAGCTCTTCAGAAATGACTGATCGGCACGAAAGAGGACACGTGTCCGGCGGGGCTACCAGTGTGACCACTGCCGCTTCCTGCCGTTGCGGCAGGCGGGAAAAAACGATGAGGTCCAACAGCACCACATTGACAGTTATCAGCAATAAAAAGGAGAAAATAATAAGATTACGAGGAGACATATTTACGAATAAGGCGAAACCAGAGTTTTAAGACTGGATTGATTGTCTGGTCTATTTTTCTTGTTGCCGTCCAATAGGTCAACTGCCTTGAGGCGCTGGCTACTTCACCGTCAAAGTCAGTTGCAGAAACAGGCACCTCTTGGAACCCTTTCTTCTCCCATAGCTTTGCAAAAACAACGAGAGAATATAAAGACTGAAGAAGTGCTAACACGAACCCATGGAGGCCATCTTTATATCCTTCTTGAGCAAAATAGACCTTTAAAAAATCAGATGCCGGAAAACGAATGGCATCATACCAGGCAAGTTGATAATCCGTCGCAAGCAAATTAGCCACTTCATTCTCTGTATAGATGGTATCGAGTTTTCTCATGTACTGAGAGACAGTCTCATAATTATAGTGCACCATTGATTCAATGAGCGTATCCGTCGGACCATCAACCGCAAGATATTCATGCACGTGTTTCTCTGGATATTTTCCATGTCCGCGCCGAAAAAAACGCAGCTGTTTATCCGGCCACCACAATCCGTGCTCAATCCATTTACCGAAAATGATATTTTTCCTCGGTATCCAATACCCAGCAATCTGCTGACTGCTGACAGCTTTAATTTCCTGCGCGAGCTCCTTGGAAATCACTTCATCGGCATCAAGGCTAAGGATCCAGTCGCCGGTTGCTTTGGTAAATCCGAAGTTTTTATTGACGTTGAGCATGGGATTATTTGGACGATGGTAAATTTTCTTTGTGTATTTTTTAGCCAGTGCAACTGTTTTGTCGGTTGAATCACTATCGACAAAAATAATCTCATCTGCCCACATCACCGATGAAATCGTGCGCTCGATTTTTGCTTCTTCATTCCACGCGCTGATGACGACGGAAATTTTATTCATGTTTTTTCTTGTATATATACCCTATAAAAACAACAAGTTTTTGCCGCTCAATGAACCACAACGTGCCCATATACAGTATAACACCGACCAAGCCTGCGGCTGCCAGCCATAGCAGATTATTCATCGTTGGTACTTTCAAGAAAGCGTAAAATCCTCCCTGAACAAACGCCGCAACCAACGGTCCCTGCACCGATCCGACAAAAGAAAATTTGGATATTTGTTTGGCCCACCGGACCACGAGAGCAATCGTACTGGTTATCAAAAGGAGCGACAAAGCAACCCCATTGAATCCGATGGCCCAAACCAAAAGTGTCGTTAATATCCATGTGGTTACGGTCCATAAAATCATAAGCTTCAGCGTTGTTTTAATTTTACCGACGGCGTTGAGCGCATTGGTCAAGGGTGTGGAAAGAGCCGCCACAGCTGACGCTACGGCAAAAAGTGTAAATGACAAAAGCGCCGGTTCCCACTTCCCATACCGCGGCACTATGGCCATAATCGGGCGAATGAAAAAGAGCAGTCCTACCGTGATGGGAAAAATTGTCAGTGCCAATCCAAACAGCGTCTTTTCTATAGCAGTGCCCAAAATCTTTTTATCATGCTGGAGTCTGGCAAAAGCAGGAAACGTGACGCGGATGACGCTGTCCATGATGAGTCGAAGCGGCACCTCTGCCCATTTTTTGGCCCAGCCGATGTAGCCCACTTGCTCAAACGGAAGAATTTTGCCAAGATATACCGTCAGAAGATCGTCTTTAAGTAACGCCAAAAAAGAATTTGCCTGAAAAGGCAAACCGAACGTAAGCAGTCGCCTCGCCGATGCGGCCGTGATGCCTATGCCCATCCGCCACGGCGAGAGGATATATAAAGATACAACGCCCAATACCGCCCGAACAATCACGGCATAGGCAAAACTGGCAATGCCAAATCCATACCATGCCAGCGCTACCGCGGTTATATAAAAGCCAAGCGTTTCCACAATTTGCGGGATGACCAGCTTTCTGAATTCCAGTTGGCGCTCAAGAATGACGGAGGGAATCGTTTTGAGAGAAGAAAGAAAAAAGGCAACGATGAGCGACCGCAGAAGCCACAGTCCGGCCTCATCAAATCGATAAAACGAAGCAAACCACTCGGAAAGCATCATGGCAACGATGACAATGGCCCCAACGAGTGTTTGTTGAATGGTAAAAGTCGTAACCAAATCATCGCGCGAAAGATTTTCTTTTTTTTGAATGAGTGCCGCCGCAAGCCCTACATCAGAAAAATAACCCAAAAACGCGATGACTGCCGACACGACGTAAAAAATACCAAATATGGCCGGGGAAAGAAAAATAGTGAGAAGAAACGTCGCGCCAAAGGCAATAAGCTGCAAGATAAAGGTACGCGAAGTCAGTGCAAGCACACCGGCGACGGCCTTTCCCTTGATAGCGTTTAACTCGATTTCTTGTTTGTGTATTTCCATGGTCGGGTAAGAAATAATCTCCAAAGGCCTGCTAAATCACCCTGTGCTGTTTTCCACACCCGTACGGTTGACCCAGGATTATCTATCCATGTCACCGGCTCCTCATAAATCCGATACCCGCTTTTTTCCGCAAGAAGCAAAAGTTCGCTGTCAAAAAACCACTCATCATCTCTTACATGTGGAATAATTTCGTCCACTACCCTTCGCGTGACCGCCTTAAATCCGCATTGCGCATCAGAAAAATGCACCCAAAAGATGAGTTTGATGAGGGCGATATAGGCTTTAGACGTCATATTGCGCAACACATTTCTTCCATAAACCCGCGCGCCATGGGCATTTCTACTGCCGATGGCAACGTCATATCCCCGCAAGAGCGCCCGAACCATGGGAGGAAAGTGTTTGAGGTCAGAAGACAAATCAACGTCCATGTAGGCGACAACATCGCTGTCAGCCTGTTGCCACACTCGTTTAACGGCTCTTCCTCTTCCTTTCTGGTCCAAGTGGATAACGCTCACTTTGGGATTTTTTTTTGCAAGCTGACGGCCGATAGCTAATGTCGCGTCCGTTGAGGCATTATCTGCTACCACAATACGCCAGTCGAAGTCAGAAAAATGCTCCGCAAGATAGTTTGTTAATGTCGCAATACTTGTGGCGAGCTCTTGTTCTTCATTGTAGACCGGGATGGCAATGGTTACCGTCGGTTTTTTACCCATAGAATTCCCCCTAAAACAATAAAGCTTACCAGAGAGATTACATTTCCCAATGTTTGAACTGGTGTATTTGTCAATTGAGCTTTGATAAGATTTTTCCCTTTAGGAATAGTCACAATCGGAAGCCCGTCAGAAATCTTCGGTACTACCTCGGCGCCATTAACCCAATATCTCCAACCGGGAAAATACGCCTTATTAATAATCACATCTGCTGAAGCCGTACTGGTCAATTGAAAAGATATTGACGTTCCACCTTCAACAATTCCCTGCGGCAGTTCTTTTTCGGATTTTGGCTTTCGAAATCCCGGCGGCAGATACTCGTCTGAAATCTTCGAAACCCGCCATCGCAATTCCTCGGTTGTCTCGTAGGCTGATGCCGACCGATCAATTATATACTGCGGCCGAAACAATTTTCCGTTGATGACCAATACGACTCCGATAGTAATAATAGCCATAAAACGAGCAAGGACTATTGACTTCAAAGACGCAAATGCTACAGCGCTCAAAAGACTCATTCCAATTGATGCAGTGGCCAAAAAGCGCCATGGATATTGAAAATATGCAATAAACGGTGAAAGCTCCCAGACATGGCTAGATATCGGAAGTACAAGGAAAAGCGAACTTGCTGCGATGGTAACCCCCAGCCAACCCAAGTGTTTCATGAATAGTTTTGGTCTTGAAAATATTAAAAGGAAAAGTGAGACTATAGACAAAAGGATAGAAAGTTTACCCAAGCGAAAAGACATGCCGTCTATGCATCCGGTTGCAGACCCGCCGAATCCCCACGCGGAATCCCACAACTGCGACAAACATACAAAATGATCGCGGAAATTAGCCGTTGCACTGACCTGTCCGGCCACATCCGTAAACCTCATCTCTGCAATTGCCGGCATCCAGAAAAAAGCGGAAAGGCCAAGACCGAGGAGAAGAAATGACAAATGAAATTGCTTAATGACAAA
>JAGVFE010000071.1 GCA_020057765.1 Candidatus Woesebacteria bacterium
GTCGCCTTCTGCGCGCGAAACTCATCACGCCGGTGGATGAGAACCACGTCGCTTGCTACTTTAGCTATCACCTGCGCCTCTTCCATCGCACTATCTCCCCCGCCCACGACCGCAACCGGCTTGCCGCGGAAAAAAAACGCATCGCATGGAGCACAAGAAGATACGCCGTGGCCACGCAATCGTTCCTCGTTGGGAACACTAAGCCAACGGGTATCCGCCCCAGTTGCAACAATGACGGTTTTCCCTTCAAATGTTTTGTCTTCCGCCGTAACCGCAAATGGTCGCTTTTTCGCATCAAGATGAGTGAAGTCGAGGTCCAGAATCTCTACTCCAAGTCCCGCCACCTGATCCCTCATCTTGCCCATGAATTCCGGCCCCTGTATTTTGGCAAATCCAGGAAAGTTTTCCACATCCGTCGTCAGCATCAATTGTCCACCCCATTTTCTGCCGGCAACCACCAAAGTGGATAGTCCAAATCGCTGGGTATAAATGGCAGCAGTCAACCCCGCAGGCCCGGAACCAAGGATGATAACGTCATACACCATAGAAGCGTCAATTCGTTAGCTTATTGAGTTCCCCCAGAAGTGTATCCTTGCTCTGCACACCGATAAACTGCTTGACCACCGTCCCGTTTTTGAAGATCATAAGCGTCGGGATGGACATGACCATATACTTTTGCGCGGTATTGGGGTTTTCGTCTACGTTGAGTTTGCCGATTTTGATCTTGCCGTCAACAGCCTTGGTGACTTCCTCCAGTATCGGGCTCTGCATCTGGCACGGTCCGCACCAGACCGCCCAAAAATCCACCAAAACCGGCTTGGTGTTTTTGAGCACTTCGCTTTCAAAATTCTGATCAGTGATGACGATATCACCCATAAGAGATTCTCAGTATAGCATAATTTTATTCCATCGTCTTCTCCGGCCCTTGATCACGGTGGTAATCAATGAAGCGTTCAATATGTTTGGCGTCGAAATCGTTGAATGTGTCAATGTATGTCCAAGCAGTCAGTGCAATCTTTGTATCAAGATTCTTCCGCGGCACGAGAATGAGTTTCTTGAGTTTCTTCTCCCGCACCACGTCCTCCAATTGTTTTATAAGCATTTTGCATTGTTCTGCTTGACAATTGTAGCTAATGACCACATATCCGTGCTCGAGCGAGTGAATGAGTTTTCCTTCATTTTGAGGTTCGATGTAAACCCCGGACTTGATCCAGTCCGGGTCATGCGGCCCCGACGTGGGCGGGTTGCTATTGTAGGCAAACGCGGCGATTTTCTCCTGACTGACGTGTTCTCGCCCCAAATCCGGCTTCGATTGTCCCGGCGGCGGAGTCGCGACATACCGCATAATCCCGATTATCCCGATAGCCAGTGCCCCAATTTTCCAAAGTTTCATACGTCGTAGTATAATGGACGTTCTCACAAAAAAACACCATGCATATTTTCTTCGCCGGGCCACTTACTGATCTTAAAAATCCGGAGACCACCAAAGCCTTCTACGTTAAACTCGCCGGGGTTGCCAAAAAAAACTGCTTCTCCTATTTCTGGGCGTTTTTAAGCGGGACAGACCCAGAAAAAAATCCGGAAGTACTCCCCACCGAAGTATATCAGCGTGACATCGCCGAGCTGGAAAAAAGTAACCTCATGGTCGCCTACGTGAGTGAGCCATCCACTGGCACGGGGCTTGAAATCGAGCACGCAAGAATAAAAAACATCCCCGTCTATCTCCTCTATGAGAGAGGAAAGAATGTCTCACGGATGCTCCGCGGCTGCCCAGCCGTCAAGAAGGAACTTGTTTTTACGAGCCAGGACGATGCCCTCTCCCAATTTGACACTCTCCTAAAGAAATTGAAGTAAGAAAGGCACAGGAAGTACGAAAAGTAAAAAAAGCTGACAAATGCTACACGGGGATACTAGCCATATATCGATAGAGTAAATAACCTACTTCTCCACGTTTTTCCTCAAACATTTCATACTGCTCACTTGAGACATACCTGAGCATCAAACATACTTCGATTTGCGCCATGAGTTCTTGTAAGGAAGTTTGAGATCGTTCTAAGAATTGTTGTTTCTCCTTGGTGCTTCTTTTTAGATATCCCTCAGCGAAATTTGATACGATCGATACAGCTGCACGCCTCATTTGTCCCTGCAAACCAAACATCTCAGATTTGGGAAATCCTTCAGTGATTTTGTATACCAACAATATAAGCTCCTGCATTCTCTTCCAAACAATGAGCTTTTTAAATCCCTTTTCTTCCATTCTTTCTCCCTCCCGTACTTTCCGTACCTTTCATACCTCCCGTACTTTCCGTACCTTTCATACCTCCCGTACTTTCCGTACCTTTCATACCTCCCGTACTTTTATAGATACAAGGCCACCGTCATATTCCAGAAAACATGGACGAGGATTGGCGCAACCAAAGAACGGAACCTATAGAACAACACGCTCGTGGCAAAGCCCAACACGAAGTCAGTCACAAAAAACAAAACCAGCGTCATTCCCTGAAATTTGAGCGATGTCACCAAAATCGGCACATGGAGAAGCACAAACAAGATGGTCGAAATGAACGCCGCAAACAAAAAGCTCTTCTTTTTTTCCAATATTCTGTTAAATAAAAATCCGCGGCTGAGAAGCTCTTCAGAAAATGCCGTCGCAACCGAAAGGACCAAAAGCGTCACCAATCCATACTGCTGGAGCGCATCAATGGGAACTATGTTCAGTTTTCCGTATTTTATCGCATTAGCGGCAATTCCCTCGATTGCAAAAAGAAATCCCAAACCAATACCGGTATAAAGGCTTGGAAAAAAATTCTTCGTGGTCAAACCCAAAGATTCCAGGCGCTTTTTTTCTTTTTTGATGACGTACCAAAGCACCGGTCCGACAAACACGAGTGGCTTGGCAATGAACTCATCGACCCACTCCGGCAACTTGAGAAAGTACCGGTAGAGACTCCAGGCAAGTAATATCCACCCCCAAAGCCGATAGACTGGCTCAAGTGTGGTTTTTTTCTTTCCCATAATTCTACGTTACCGTATAAACAATGCGGTTTCCAGAAGGAAAATGATGATCCCTGCCAGAACTACCGGTTTCTTCCACTCAAAACTCATCCGGAGAAGCATCGTCAGATACATCGAAAGCACCAGTCCGGTTGCAAGCAAACTTCCTGACGAGGTGATGACAAAAAAGCTCACGAGCACAAAGAGCGCCTGAAAGGTAATCGTCCGAAACGGCGAGGGAGTGAGGCTAAAAAACACTTCCGCAATATCGAGGAAATACACGCCGAGTAGTCCCCCGCCCAGATACGCCAGCGCCCAGATCGGCGGATGGATCTGCCACTTGAGAAACCCAACACCAGCAAGGTACGCCAGGGAAACGATCAAAAAAATTGGCGGTTTCCGTTTTATCAACTCTTCAATTTTCCGCATCATACTGTCAGTATACAACTTTCCTATCTATCGACCTGCCGTAGCTCTTTCATTTTCCACATGAACAACCGCCCTTTGCTTTTTGCATTGCTGTCCTTCACAAACGAATGGGCTTTTTCCAAAATGGCTCGTGGTACGGTTTTGGCAAGACGAATATAGAGAGACTTGTGTTTGTAATCCCCCAACTCTTCTGCCAAAAAAATCCCATACGCCTGAAACTCCCGAGAAATATATTTGTCTTCGACGGGATTGAAACTCTTAAGGACGGTACCGATGGTTTGCATGGTTAGTTATACCGATTCATGGCTTTATCTATACCCTTTTCCAAGGTCATGCGTACCGCAGCTGTGCCGTGGTGAACCAAATGCTTCATGTCTCCTCCCTCGTTTTGACGGAATCGGGAAAGGACAAACTCGATGACGCGTCGATGGTGGAGATTCCTATTAATGGCCGGGCCCGTTGCCCTGGTTCCCCGGCCGATGCCGAGCCGGAAACGCAAAAACTTATCACTCTTGAGGTGTTCCATGATGGAATCAATTCCATGGTGTCCCGCAGAGCCTCCTACGGCCCGTATCCGGATTTTACCGATGGGAAGATCTATGTCATCGTGGATAACCCAAAGATCATCGAGGGACGTTTTGTAATAATCCACCACGCTTTTGACTGATATGCCGACGTTATTCATAAACGTCAACGGCTTTACCAACACAATGTCACCAGATTTAGCAACCAATGCTTTATGTTTTTCCTCTTCTTTCCATATCAGGGTCGCTTCCCCGATCTCATGCGCCAGCCTGTCAACCACCATAAACCCGATATTGTGCCGTGTCTGCGCGTACTTATCCCCGGGATTGCCAAGACCGACAATGAGTTTCATAATTTCTTCAGTAATTCTACCACTTCCTCGTCCGTCACTTGTGGAAATTCGTCATAAAACTGCCCGACGGCAGAAAATTCCAGCGGAGTGTTCAAAGCGACCATTTCATGAACGTCTCTTTGGATTTTTTCAATAAACTCCGGTGGTGCCACCGGCAGAGCAACAACGATCCGACCGGCTTTCTTCTTTTCCAGCCACGCGATAGCTGCTCGGACCGTTGCTCCGGTTGCCGCCCCATCGTCCACGACGATTGCCGTCTTTCCTTTTATGAAAAGCGGCCTTCTTCCTTTACGATAAAGACGGGTTTTCCCCTTTATTTGGACATTGAGATTTGTGATTTGTGATTTGACATAGTGTTCGTCCGCTCTGACCCGTTGAGCAAGTTGCCAATCGATATAGGAAACTCCATCCGGTGCCACGGCTCCGATGGCAAGTTCACCATTATGTGGGGCTCCGATTTTTTTCACCACGAAAACGTCGAGTGGTAATTCCAAAGAAGAAGCAACGACAGCTGCTACGACGATACCGCCGCGAGGCAAACCCAAAACAACACACTCACTTCCTCGATAAGAGGAAAGTCTACGGGCCAGAAGAGTGCCTGCATGAACACGATCCTTAAACATCACTTTGCCGCCATCTTTGCCAACTGTTTCTCTGCCATATCGCCTATTTTGGGCACCTTATACATCTCCCCTTGAAACGCTTTCCACATAAGAACGATCCAGAGGATGAAAGCGGCCAGCGATAAAAAGAGTCCGACGAGCCAGCCCAGAATCGGAATAAATCCGAGTACAAAATTAGCAACGAATACCCCGCCAAAGAGAATCGTAGACTGCATCGCGTGAAACCGGACGAACTTGCTCTGCTTTTCTATAAGAAGGATGATTATTCCGGTAATAAAACCGAGTAAATAAGAAGCCGCGGCTAATAAATTTTCATTTCCTTTTGCTTCTGCCATTTGTTATCACCACCTCTTAGAAAGAGTTTCCCGCTCTTGCGGGATTACTCTTTCTTAGACCCGCCGCTCACGCGCTCTTTGTGTCGTCTACGAATAGTAGTGAAAAGACACAAAGCAAGCGTAGGCGGGCTTCTCCACTCACCATATCACGCCCGTATTTTCCCCGTCAATCCTTCAATTTCATTCAGGATTGATCCTGAGGCTATCGAACGGATCAACAAGCAATCATTAAAATATCGAAAGCTGTTCTTTGGATGGATCGTGTATTTTTCCTTCTTTCCAAATTTTCACCACTCCAAATACCCCATCGTATCCAGGCTCAATGACGATGTCGCCGCGACGGACTTTGTCGATTCCCTCCGCGATCCGACTGCCGGCAATACGGCTAACCTCATTGACCGAAGTCAACAAAAGAACATTGAGCTCGCCGCCGAGCTCGGTTACGAGTCGATCATATGGGACGACAATTTTTGGGCTGCCAACCGGCGAGCCGATTGCTTCGGAAATAATTTCCTGCAATGGTACCGTCATCACATACGGCGGCCGGTGGGGAAATGTTTTGCTATATATCATATTGTCTTTTTTTGTAAGCCGTAGATCCTCCTCGCTTCGACTTGCTAATTCTTCGACTCTCTGCATCACTCCCTGAGTCAACGGCTTGCCACACGCCGGACACGTGGTTCCCTTCGTCGAGGATTCCTCAGGGCTCCAGCGGATATTACACGCCCGATGGCCGGCGTAGTGGTACTTCCCCTCCTCCGGGTAAAACTCGATGGTGTAGGCGATATGTGTTTGCGTACGAATCGCCTCATATATATCTTCATAAGAAATATTTGGGATATCAAACACCGTTGCTTCTCTCCCCAGTTTCGGTCCCGAGTGCGCATCAGAAAATGATAGGA
>JAGVFE010000082.1 GCA_020057765.1 Candidatus Woesebacteria bacterium
TCCCACGTGTCAACCGCGATTGGCGCGCGATTGACGAGTTGCTGGGCAACGTGGGACTCGCAACGATCAGGGGGCAGCCGCTCTCATATCTCACCAACGCGGGTCGGGTATTTTTGCAAATCCATACCCATACCTCTCCCTGGTGGAACAACATGGCCACGTTCGGCTTCCGGGATCCTATCCAACCCCTGTATTGCGGGGCACTCTCGTCGATACAATTCTGCCGCCCCATTGTTCTCACACCATGGTCATACCGGTGGTGGAATGCCTATGTCAACGTGGCAACGTCTTTCTACAATACCGTTTTTCCCTTTTTTGCCATCATTATTTTTTTCCCGGCGCTCGCAGTCACCCTTTTCAAAGAAAAACGGCACGAACGGATATTCCCCATTCTCTACCTGGTAAACCTACTGCCGATTTCCTTTTTGGCGTTTGCAGAATCCCGGTACCTCATCCCGTTCTATCCTCTCATCCTCATCATCTCTACGCTGGGCCTGCGAAACATCACCTCCGTCTTTTCCGCCAGAAAATCCAAAGGATAACCGTCGTCAATGTCCCCACGCTTACCAACCCGCCAACCCAAAAAATCCGGGGAGAATAGCGGTACATGACCGTATGTTTACCGGCAGGGACAAAAAGTGCTCGAAATGCGTGATTTGATTTCACCACATCAACTCTTTTCCCATCGATAAAACCATCCCATCCAGGATAAAAAACTTCCGAACTCATGAGTATCGCTGCCGTTTTGTTTTCTGTAGATAAAACAATTTCGTTGGGGGTATATCGCTTTATGACGACACTCCCCTCTTTGTTGTTTTCAAAAAAGAATCTCGGCAGCACGGATTTATTTTCGTACAATCGGTAGTCGCGGCTCACATCTTCCCGAAGGAGTACAAACCGGTCTGTTTTCACCCCATACAGCGAGTCGTACTCTCGCGGGACGAGGATATATTTGATGTTAAGGAAATCCGTCGTTTCACTAAACACATTGAGGTACGGAACTTGCACGTCATGGGTGAGGATGGAGGCGCCGGGGGCATTGCCATTGGCTAAATCTATATACTCGTAGTAGCTTCGCAAAATCGACGGGTCGTAGCCGGTTGCAGAAAAAATCCTCTTGCTCATGGCTACGTCAAAATCAAACGCATCCCGCTGGGGTATCCAAACGCCAAAGTTTTGGAGAAGCCGGTAGGGTTGGGTGTCTTTTTTAAGGATTGAAAAGAGTTCCTGGTCCTGACGGGATTCCGGAATTGGTCGAAGTTCGATGAAATGTCGCGCAAACGGGACCATTTCAACAACAATGACCGTTGCAATTCCAGCTTCAATACATTTTCTCAAGACACTTCCTTTCAGCCTCAAAAGGAAGTGCCTTATGAGGCTAAAGCCAAATGCTGCCAGTGCTGAAACGCCGAAAACAAAGAGGACCAGGTGCCGCGGAGGAATCCGAAGCGAGTGATAGATGGGTACAAATTTCCAAAGAACATTTTGGAGATCAATAGTTGCATTGGGCCCAAGGGAAACCCAAAGGCCAAAAACGGCCACTCCGGCAAAAAATAAAACCCAAAGTGATCTACGTAAAAAAAACAATAAAGCAATAACCGCCAATCCCAATCCTATTCTCCCGACAAACCCCGCGTGCTCGATGAAGTTGGGCGGCGGACCATGATAGGTCAGCTGATCGCCGAAAAAAAATGGGTGAATAAATTGCTTGAGGCTTTCCCATGTCATGGCACCATACGAAGCCCATGAATAAGGCAATGAATAACTCCGGATACTCTGCCGAACAAATTCTATCTCCGGAACGAGTTGGATTGCCGCCAGACCCATTGCGATGAACAACACGAGCAACGCCCGCAACGCCGGCAAGAGAGAGCGTTTTTGAATGCAAATGAATATAGTTAACAATCCCACCACTTCCAGCGTAAAAAAAGCCATCGTCTGATACCCGGCAAGCAACTGGAGCGCTAAAAAGATCGCGGCTATAACGCAGTGTTTCTTCCAGCTGACAGCTGACAGCTGACAGCTGACAGCTCCTCCTACCACCCACGGCATCCAGCTTGCCGCCGCAATCACATCCACGTGTCCTGCCCAGATGCGGGCAGCGAAGAATCCGGAGAGTCCGAAGACCAATCCTCCGACCCACGCAGCTAAATTTGAAATTTGAAATTTGAAATTTGAAATTTTGCGAAGCAACACGTACATCCCCGTCATTGCCCAGAGGATATGAAGTGCAATATGCCACGTGTAGGCAATATTCAATGGCAAAAAGACAAAGAGCCACGTGGGCGGGTACCAGATATTGACGATCGGATTAGCGATAAACGGGGTCCCGGCAAAATTGTACGGATTCCACCACGGAAAAATTCCCTGTTTTAGAAAATTATTAAAAAACTCCCGATAAAAATAATACTGGTGATGGATATCATCGCCGAACAAAAGGTATCCCTCATTGGGAAAAAGCGCTCTGCCAAAAACCAATACGATGACAATACTGTACAACCCTGCCGGAAGAATATATGGCGTTATTTTTTTGCGCATATCACCAGTGTCGCACCGCGAGGAAATGGGAATGTAAGAAAAAATAGCTGTTCCAACCGTAAAAGATACTGCAGAAATTTATTGACGAACACATTCGGTGTGCGCAGGTACACATCCATTGTTGCAACAGATTTTTGACGGATGGTGTAGATTCTAAAAAGCATATACCA
>JAGVFE010000090.1 GCA_020057765.1 Candidatus Woesebacteria bacterium
ATTGACTTTTTATTAGCGGCCGCTAATAAAAAGTCAATGCCTCCATAAGGGTTTAATCCATGAAGCAAAAGCGTCAACGAATTCTTTCTCTTTTCCTCTGTAACTATGAAATCCACCGGGGATGATCACGCTTTGATAATAGGAAGAACGCTGATGGGTATCGAAAAATTTCTTAATATCCGGCATGGGTCGGTCGGCATACTCGTCGCGACCGCCTAAAACCACCAGCAACGGCTTTTTGATACCGGCAAAAACTGATGTATCCGATTTTTCGCGGTGATATTGGAAAACATCTTCTGCTCCGCCTGCACGATAAAGACTCAAAAAACGCGCCGCCGTAAGCGGCATGTAATCGTAACCGAGGATCAACTCGTCTGCTTTACGTTTTGCAACAAGGGTTTCAACTTTTTTGACTGTCGCTCGATATACTTTCCCCAATTCTTTCTGTTTAATCGGCACATCGCTTAGGGGAGAAATCAACGCCACACCAGCTACCCGATGGTCATCCTGAGTGCCTTCATAGTAACAAACCTTATTGGCACCAGTGGAGATGCCGGCGATAATGATTTCTGAAAATCCTTGATTGATCAAAAAAGAAATGCCTGCGTCAATATCGAGGATGCAATCTTTAAACATTTCGTACCCTGCCCCGCCATTGATGTGGATTCTTCCTTTTGACAGCGAGGGATCAACTTTGGTGAGAGAGGCAACGACGTCGTGCCCGCGGGTATTGAAAGAAGCAAATCCCCAGCCTTCGCTTTCACAGTATTGGGTAAAGGTTTCAAGAATCGTTCTGTCTCCGTAAAAATTATCCGTCAACCCGTGCACCCACAACATGGCTTTCTTGTTTTTCTTGGAAGGCTCAAAATATAATCCCTGATGGACCAAGTTGTCTTTTGTGGTGATCTCACAAAGATAAAACTGTTTCATTATGCCCGTAGTATACCATCCCTCGCTGTCGCTAAGCATAAAAAAGCCCCGCCTTCGCGGGGCTTTTGTTAATTTGTTATTTTGTCAATTTGTTATTTGGTTAATAATCCATCCCACCCATGCCACCCATTCCTCCTGGCGGCATTGAGGGGGCCTTCTCTTTTTCCGGGAGGTCGCAGATTAACGCCTCGGTCGTGAGAATCATCATACCGACGGACACAGCATTTTGTACTGCGGTGCGCGTGACTTTTGCCGGGTCAAGGACTCCTGCGGCAAGCATGGAACCAAATTCCATGGTCATGGCGTTGAAGCCATAGTCGGCAATTTTGGATTCTTCAACAGTCTTGAGCACCCAGCCATCGTCGGCACCGGAGTTTCGTGCTATCCATCGAATCGGCTCGCCGAGAGCGGCATAGAGAATGTCGACACCAATTTTTTCATCGGTATTGGTCAGTGTTTCACGGAACTTCGGCAACGCTGCTCGTGCCCGAAGGAGAGCCACTCCGCCGCCGGGGACGATGCCTTCTTCAAGGGCGGCTTTGGTTGCGGCAACCGCATCATTGACGCGTTCCTTTTTATCTTTGAGCTCGAGTTCCGTGGCTGCACCGACGTTGATGACGGCAACCCCGCCGGAAAGCTTGGCCAAACGCTCCTGCAATTTTTCTTTGTCAAAGTCGCTCGTCGTTTCGTCCATTTCGCGTCGGATCTGCGCAATGCGGGCTTGGAGCGCGGCTTTTGACCCTTTGCCTCCAATGATCCTGCAATTTTCTTTGTCTGCCCAGACTTTGTCCGCCCGTCCGCAGTCTTCGACTTTGACGTTTTCGAATTTCCGTCCTGTATCTTCAGAGATAACGGTTCCACCCGTTAATACGGCGATATCATCCAGCATGGCTTTCCTGCGGTCGCCAAACCCGGGGGCTTTGATGGCAAGCACGTTGAATGTCCCGCGCATCTTGTTGACAACGAGGGTAGCCAGAGCCTCGCCTTCGATGTCATCGGCAATGATGACGAGATTTTTGGAAACTTTGATAAATCCTTCCAAAAATGGAAGGAGATCGGCGATAGCAGAAATTTTCTTATCGGTAATGAGGACATACGCATCGTCAATTTCTGCTTCCATTTTATCCGCAATCGTCACAAAATAGGCGGATGCGTACCCTTTATCAAACTCCATGCCCTCTTTGTATTCAATCTCCATGGTGAGCCCTTTGCCTTCTTCGACAGTAACAACACCGTCTTTGCCCACTCTGGTCAGCGCCTCGGCAATGAGTGTTCCAATTTTGTCATCTTGAGCAGAAATGGTGGCGACATTGGCAACATCGGCGTCTTTGACAGCTTTGGCTTGCCGTTTGATCTCAGCCACAACGACTTCCGACGCTTTCTCTATGCCGGCCTTGACCATCATGGGGTTGGCCCCGGCGGTGACGTTTTTAAAACCAGTGTTGACGATGGCCTGTGTCAAAAGGGTGGAGGTGGTGGTTCCGTCGCCGGCAACGTCATTGGTTTTGCTGGCGGCTTCTTTGACCAACTGGGCACCCATATTTTCAAACGGATCTTCCAGTTCAATCTCTTTGGCAACGGTGACGCCATCGTGGACGACATTGGGCGCGCCCCATTTTTTATCCAGAGCTACGTTGCGGCCTTTGGGACCAAGAGTAGTGACGACTGCTTTGGCTAAAATGTTGACCCCTCGGATGAGGGCTTGTCGTGCATCTTCTGAAAATTTGAGTTGTTTAGCCATAGGTTTTTATTCAACAATTGCGAGAATATCTTTTTGTTCTACAATCGTCCATTCTTCACCGCCAACTTTGACTTCATTGCCGCCCCACTTTTTGTACATAACTTTGTCCCCGACTTTGACGATCATTTTAACCGGATTGCCTTTGTCGTCGTTGCCGCCGAAACCGACAGCCATAACTTGTCCAAT
>JAGVFE010000080.1 GCA_020057765.1 Candidatus Woesebacteria bacterium
GAACTGTGGAACGAAAACCAGATAGGGAGGGGTAAAAATGGAAAATGATCGTTACCCCATGCCAAGAATACATTGTGGAGCACGAACCAGAACAGGCGGAACCTGCCGACAACCGGCAATGAAGAATGGCCGTTGCAGATTACATGGCGGCAAAAGCTTGAGTGGTATGCAACACGGCAGGCACAAGCACGGACGGCGGACGAAAGAAGCTATTGAGACACGAAGGCGTTTGTCATTGATATTGAAAGATGCACGGGAATTACTCAGGAAAATTGCTAACTGACGAATCGTTGGTTCACTGCGCTAGACTTTCCTTAATCACAAACAAATTAATCATATCTTCAGTTGCTTGGATATCGCATTTAGTAAAAATGACTTATTTGACGATTTCACGATATAATCAGCAGGATCGCTCTCAAGCAATATAGATCTAAATTTTTGATATGCTGAATGAAAAATAAATGGTATTGCTGGATAACTCTCCTTGCATCGTCTAAAAAATTCTACACCATTCATGCCAGGCAAATTTATACACGAAATAATCAAATCCGGAAAAAAATGCAATTCATTCAATGCAGACTCACAAGACATGGATGACCTTACATCAACTGGAATGTTCTTATTCAGAAAAAATTCCGTTATTTCCTCATGCCGAAGTTTGACACCTAGCTTGGCAAAAATATAAAACAACAATTTGATATAATTACATATTTACATTTTTGCATATCTGCATTGTAGTACGTACATATTTATTTTTATCTTGACAAATGTGTATTTATTTGTATAGATGGTAGTATGTTTATCAGAATAGCCAAGCAGAAACGTGGAGATAAGCTATACCGCCATCTCCAAATAGCCGAATCATTCCGTGATCCAGCTAAGGGGAAAGCCCCGCGCACCCGTATTATTGCTCAGTTGGGTACGTTGGAGGGTCTGGGGGAAGAACAGGTAGAGAAACTTATTGCTGGGTTGCAAAAGGCAATTGGCCGAAATGTCGAATCGTCGCCTCAACTTCTCTTCGCTCAGGATTATGGGCATGTCCATGCTGTAGACGGAGTGTGGGATCTGCTGGGGATATCGGCCATGCTTGACCGTGCTGGCATCTCTGGAGATGCTTCGTTTAAGGCTGCCGAATTAATCAGGATGCTCGTTGTAAACCGGATTTGTGATCCGTGCAGCAAGTTGGCGCTGTTGGATTGGCTGGAGTCAGTCTGCTATGAAGGAAAAGAACGCCCTTCTTATCATCATCTTCTGCGCGCCATGGATAGATTAATTTTGGTAAAGGATGAGGCGGAACCGTTGATTGCCAAGCGGATGGCATCAGACGAAGAGAAGCTTGATTTGGTTTTTTACGATATCACATCGACCTATTTTGAAGGAGATCGCTCTCTCGTTGAAAATGATTTCCGTCGATTCGGATATAGTCGTGACGGTCGCTTCGACAAACGGCAGGTTGTTATTGGGCTGGTAATGACCCGCGCTGGTATTCCGTTATGTCATCAAGTATTTCCAGGCAACACGGTTGACAAAACAACAGTTGCCGGAGTTGTTAAGGATATCAAGAAACGTTTTGCTCTCGGGCGCGTGATCTTTGTGGGTGACAGGGGAATGCTCTCAGACGATAACCTGGATACCCTTCTTGGCGAAGAACTTGGATTTATCGTTGCCTATCCTTTACGTCGCAATAGTTATGCAACCGAGGTGATCGGGGAACTCAAAAAAGAATTTGATAGAAAAAGTGACACCGAACAATTTCATGAAGATGTTCGAGAGGGCATGCGTTTTGTGGTTGCGTTTTCTCCAGAAATTGCCAGTGAGGTAAAAACGGCACGAAAAGAACGCCTTAAAAAGGCCGGTGCATGGATAAAAGAGGTTCAGTACAAGCTTGCAAATCCTTCTGGAAAAGGAAGGACGCCAACCACACAAGGCACCTATGACAGAATTCGGGATTATTTGCGAGATCACAATCTACTTGGTTTTTTTAATGTTGAACTGCTTAATGGCAAGCTGAGCGTCACTAAAAACAAACAGGCTCTCGCTTGGGAAGAAACCATAGACGGAATGTTGATGCTTGGCACCACTGATATGGAAAGTCCCCTGGAAGAAATTGTTCGTCGGTACAAAGAACTTGCCGAGATCGAGCGGGGGTGGCGATCATTAAAAAGCACTCTCATGTTGCGACCGGTATACCATTGGACAGAAAATCGAATACGGGCGCACATTTTCATCTGCGTCTTGGCATTGCAGATTGAGCGCTGGATGCGCCGCAAGTTGAAAGATATCTCCTCCGTACCCCGAGCGATAGAACTTTTGAGGAGAATTAAAATAGGAGAGTTGGAAATTGCGGGTAAGAAGATTCGCATACCATCAAAGTCAACCACTGGACAGAAGGAGATACTTGAGAGATTAGGAGTGCAGCCTATCCCTGTCTCGCTGCCCCAGAAGGGTTTGTAGTACAAAATCGGCCTATTTGGTTTTAGCAACTTATTGAATTTGTTGTGTTTGCTTGCTGCTGGGTGTCAAACTTCGGGTGCTGATCCGACCAGCCGCGCTTGTTTTGGTCGAGGTCCGGGTTGCCGCGGCGTACACACTGGTCCCGGTGCGGCTGTTGACGGTTGCCGTGTCGGCCTGGCTCAAGAAAGAAAATAAGCCTGCCGGAGTCACTCAAAGACTGAGAAACCGGAAAGAAGGCTACTCCTCTCACGGATTCAGGAACTTGTGAGCATATATTGA
>JAGVFE010000056.1 GCA_020057765.1 Candidatus Woesebacteria bacterium
CATAACCACAGAGCGCACGGTGGTGGCAAGAGTAGAATCCACACTCTTCAGTCCAAGCTTGCCGAGGATTGCCACTGCTGCTGCTGTAATGGCAGAAAGAAATGCGAAGAATGCCCACATAAAAATTAAGCAGTCAGCTCGTACCCTGCGGATTTGACGGCGGAGCGGATTTTTTGTTCATCGAGCTTTGCTTCGTCATACTCGACTTCGAGCATCTGGCTTGCGTAATTGCAACGAGCCTTCGCGCCGATATCTTCAAGTTCACCCTCTATCACCAATGGGCAACTCGAGCAGTGGATACCGCTAACTTTGTAGGTTTTTTTTGTCATGGTCATCAGGGCACTACCGAAAACGATCCGGTGAACATTCCCATGCCGCAACTGTAGGCAAGCCTGCCGATCTTAGTGGGTATAAACTCAATAATTTCCTCGCCGGTTTCCGGCAGAACTTTAACGATCCGATATTCAGGGATGGTGAATGCTCGCGTACAGCTTTGGACCTTATCCGTTCTGAGCGTTAACCGAACCGGAACGCCTGCTTTTAACGTTGAACTGGAAGGGCCGTAGCCGTTTTTGTAGACGTCAATCGTCACATCCTGCACGCCATTAATGATGCGGGTTCCCAACACCTGGCCCCCGGCATAAGCCAACTGATCGATAGGAATGGTTGCCGCCCGATAGATATTGCCAAATGTATAAAACGACCCCACCAGGCCGAGACCGCCGTTGATAGAGAGGAAAGCAAACACAACGACAACTGCCGCGGCTGCATAGATAAAAATTTTTCTTTTTAACAGTTCAAGTACCGCAGCCCCCAGGGCAAAAAAGATGGGACTGGTCCCCAACACAAAAGCAAACATGATCGCCGCACCCGTAAAGGGATTGGCACTGGCCACGGCTATCGCCATCGTTGCCTGCGTGACCCCGCAGGGCAAAAGAACTGTGGTGAACCCAAGGAACGCCGGCGCAAGAGACGATGAGTCTTTGCTCACGCCCCGCATCAGCCGATACGCCCAACGCGGCGGCTCAATGACAAAGTAGCGGAAAACCGGGTGAATGTTGGCAATGCGCGCTGCGGTTGCAAGCATAAAAAGCCCTGCACCAATTTGCACCATACCCAGTATTTTCGGAGATAAGACAAGCAACGACCCAGCCCAGCCAAGAAGAAATCCGAGTATGGTATAGGCAATGAGCTTTGAAATCAGAAACATGCCGATGGCTTTCCATGTTGCTCCACGGCTAATCTTTAGGTCATCACTAACCTCTCCGTGGCGTGCAGAGACAGCCGATGCAAGCAGTCCGCCCTGCACGACCAAACACGATAAGCCGCCTGTGGTTAATCCCGTCAAAAATGCCAGCCAAATTGAGTTCATACCTTCTTATTATATAGTGCTTGACAGAATAGACCAAGAGGAATAAACTATTTTTATCCCCTCTATGGGGATAAAAATGCCAAAAGGAATACCTAGAGACAATTCTACGCAACACACCATTCTTCACCGCCTGGCTATAGCTCGCGGGCATTTGGAGAAAGTCATTGCAATGGTGGAACACGGCCACTATTGTATTGATGTCGTCCACCAATCGCTGGCCGTACAGGCGGCACTACGGGAAACTGACCAGGTTATCCTCAAAAATCACATGGAAACGTGTGTGGCGGACGCCATTGTAAAAGGCAATAAAACAGAAGTCATCGACGAAGTCATGAAAATTCTGGAAAAAAAATAATACATGGATAAAATTTTTATTACCATCGGCGGAATCCTGTTGATAGGCGCTACCCATTGGTTTTTCTTTGGAAAAAATGAAGAAGGAACAAAAACCAAGAAGCATGACGAACATCATTAATTGAAATTTTTACTATGAAAACATCTTTTCCCATCATCGGCATGCATTGCGCATCATGTGCGAAACTCATTGAGAGGAAACTTAAAAAAACTCCGGGTGTCTCTGAGGCGTCCGTAAACTACGGGAGTGAGCAGGCATCTGTAGATTTTGATGAAAAAATCAGTGATTTAAAAACAATCGGTAAAGCAGTAGAAGACATAGGCTATAAAGCAATCACCGAACAAGAATCAGAAAAAACGCCGGAACAAATCAAAGAAGAAGCAAAAAAAAAGGAGCTTGCTGATCTCAAACAAAAAGTTACTCTATCCGCTGTGTTGAGCATCGTTATTGTATTAGGAAGTTTTCCTGATTGGTTCCCTTTTGTCCCGAAACTACTTACCAACCCATGGATCCTTTTACTTCTGACAACTCCCGTTCAATTTTGGGCCGGATGGGGATTTTATCAGGCGACGTGGTCGGGACTGAAAAATCGGGCGGCGAGCATGGATACCCTGACCGCCATTGGCACGAGCGCAGCATTCGGATACTCTCTCCTCTCATTAAAGCTGTCAACACCAATGTACTTTGATACAGCGGCTGTCATCATTACGCTTATCTTGCTCGGCCGCTACCTGGAAGCGAAAGCCAAAGCACATACCAGTGACGCGATCAAGAAACTCCTTGGACTACAAGCCAAGACCGCACGGGTTGTACGCAATAACGAAGAAATTGATATTCCCATTGAACAGGTGAAAGTTAACGACCGTATCAGGGTTCGTCCCGGAGAAAAAATTCCCGTGGACGGAAAAATTATTGAAGGAACCTCAAGTATTGATGAATCGATGGTAACCGGCGAATCGATGCCGGTCGATAAAAAAACCAGCGATCTGGTTATCGGCGGTACGATCAATAAAACCGGAACATTTCTGTTTGCCGCAACCAAGATAGGGAGCGACACCATGCTGGCCCAGATTGTCCAAATGGTTGCACAAGCACAAAGTTCTCGA
>JAGVFE010000004.1 GCA_020057765.1 Candidatus Woesebacteria bacterium
CAATAGACGCAGGCAAACGGATCGCATTCCCATGTGGAAGCTTTTCGATCAACCGTAATGCATTGAGAAGGGCATTTAACCGCGCATATGGTGCACAAGTTACATTTCTCTATATGGTTTAGCAGCATCCCCCGCGTTCCGTCAAAGGGACTACGCGTTTCAAACGGATAGCGTCGTGTAGCTCGCTGTGATAGGAAATTTTTCAATATAGTTGACGTAAAAGTAAACATAAAATCCTCCTATCTTTCAGTGCAACTTATACACGGATCAATAGACAGCACAATGACAGGCACATCAGATAAATACATTCCGGGCAGCATCTTGAGAATAGCGGGAATATTTGCAAATGTCGGCGTTCTGATTCTCAGTCTGTCCAGGTTTTTACTGCCGTTGGCTTTGATATAGTAAAGGAGTTCTCCCCTGGGTTGTTCAACTCTGGAAACCACCTCGCCCTGAGGTTTTCCTTTGACTTTGACGTTTATTTCACCGTTTGGAATCTTAGACATTGCCTGTCTTATAAGGTCAATGCTTTGCAGCGTCTCACGGAAACGCACTTTGGTCCGCGCATAGCAGTCTCCGTCACTTTCAATAACCGGTTCAAAATTCAATTCGTTAAATGCGGCATAACCCAGCATCCGTGTATCCTGAACAACACCGCTGCCCCGAAGCACAGGACCCACTGTACCGATGCCATATGCCTGTTGTTTTGTAAGCACACCTTTTCCAACGGTTCTTTTTGTTACAGTGTAATCGGTCAGCAGTGTTTTCTTAAGCGCTCCGATCTCCTGTTCAATGTCTTTCAATAAAGTCAAAATCCAGTTTATTTGCTCAGAATTGAGATCTCTTCTCACTCCGCCGACCACATTGACTGATACGATTACCCGGTTACCGGTTGTGGATTCGCTGATGTCCATGACTTTTTCCCGAATCTTCCAGAACTGCATAAACAGCGCTTCAAACCCGAAACTGTCGGCAAATAATCCAAGCCAAAGCAAATGACTTTGAATCCTGTGAAGTTCCGACCAAATAACCCGAAGAAATTTAGCTCTCGGAGGCACTTCAATCCCCATCATCTCCTCAATGCCGTGACAATAACACATGGCATGAATGACCGAGCAGATTCCGCAAACCCGTTCAACAACCTGAACCATTTGATGAAAATCACGGATTTCTGACAGCTTTTCGAGTCCTCTATGCACAAATCCCAGGGCAGGAATAACTTCGGTAACGACTTCATCTTCAACGGTCAGTTTTAAATGAAGCGGTTCCGGAAGTACCGGGTGCTGAGGTCCAAAAGGAATAATGGTTTTAGGCATGAAATAACCTCCGATAGAAATGGAAAACGTTTCAGGTTTCCGCCGGCATCGCGGACGATTCGGATTTTTCTTTCCGTTTCACCGTAAATTTGCAAAATGGAACTGCGCTCGTTTCTCCTTCAAAATATAACGTTCGGCGATAATCGATAATTAAGTTGTCAAAATGGATTCCGAACAAATCCTGTATCTCATTTTCCGCCAGAAAAGCTGATTGATACACAACAGAAATGCTCGGAATGAGCGTGTCTTTTGGAACCGTAAACCGAAAATGTTTCAGCTGCAAATTCTTATCAAAATGATAGATAACATCAACTTGATTTTCATCAAGTTCGACACAGGTCATCGTTACAAACCGATATCCATCAATCTTGATTTTTGCCGTTTCGCCGATAACCGTTTCTTTTGTAACAAGTATGGTTTCTTCTTTCATCTCATTTACTCCTCATGCCTCAAAATTATCAGCAAAATCCGTTTCATCAATTTGCAACGTGGGCGTATTTTTGAAGTCCGGCTACGACACCGTCAATAATGGCTTCAGGTTTTGCGGGGCATCCGGGCACATAGACATCTACCGGAATGATTTTATCCACGCCTCCAACGACATTATATGCTTCCCGGAAAATGCCGCCTGAAAGTCCGCATGATCCGATGGCTACCACGACTTTGGGATTTGGCATCTGATCATAGAGGTTGCGGAGTACCATACTGTTTCGGCTGTTGACGGTTCCTGTGACCAGAAACAAATCCGCATGCATGGGATTCCCGACATTAATAATGCCGAATCGTTCCACATCATAAACCGGCGTCAGGCATGCCAGTACTTCAATGTCGCAGCCGTTGCAGCTTCCACAGTCAAAATGCAGCAGCCACGGAGATTTCATTCGGGAATTTTTAATCAATTTTTTAAACATGGTATTTTCCTTACCGTTGATAAAGCCAGATCAGATTCACAAGCGACAGTGTCAGCCCTATTGCCCAGACATTACCAAGCATCCATCGCCAGGTCATACGAGCAGACACATTATCAATCAGAATTTCTAAAAAATAGGTGATGGAGATCAGGATGATCATCCCGGCAATGTCGGTTGCCCAGAACAGGGAACAGAAGCACAAAAATAATACGACATCATACCAGTGAGCGATTTCAATCAGACCCAGAAAAGGACCGGAATAATCGGTTGTCACTCCCTTGACCAGTTCCTGATGCGCATGATGAGAAGTGGATAAATCAAACGGCGACTTGCGAAGTTTAATCGTAAGCGCGTAGCCAAGAACCACAAATAAAAACGGCAGTTTCAATAGAAGCGGTTTATCCCATGAATAGACTGCTGATATTTTAAAAGAGCCTGTCTCTATATAGATACCAATAATAACCAGCACCAGAAGCGGTTCATACGCCAGCATCTGCAATAATTCACGATGAGCGCCGACCTGGCTGTATGGAGATGTGGAAGAAAGCGCTCCGACAACGAGAAATATCGCTCCGACTGCTTGAACAAAATAGATGACCAGCATATCCGATTGAAGGAAAAACAGCGCCACCGAAATCATGGAAGCTGCCAGATAGCTGTAAGCGCAAAACGCCTGCCATGCATTCACAACGGTATATTCTTTTGCCAGCAGCTTGTTCACGTCATAAAATGGCTGTAAAATTGGCGGACCAACTCGTGACTGAAAACGAGCGGTAATAATCCGGTCAAGACCGCCGATCAATCCTCCTATCAGCGGGCCGGCAACAACTCCCAACGCTACTAATAGTATTTGCATTGACATACTCATCAGAGAGCTCCTCCTATCAACATGGTAATCAATACCGTTGCTACGAGATTGACCCATATGGTCAATCGTTGTTCACCAAATATTGAAGAGAGATAATAATTTTTTGCCTCTGCTTTCACCGGTTGATTCATCGGACCTAAAAATGTGCCTGGCTCTGATAATTGCACGCCGCTCAAGTAAGGCGGCACAACACGTGCGTGCAAGGCTTTTCTGACAGCCAGCACTGATACAAAGAAACCGATCAGCGCCAGAATGCTTAAAGGAATCACCGCGAAAGAACCGGAGGGGTTTTCCAGAATTCCTCTGGTAACTGTGTACGATTGCAGGTATTTCTCATTAAATGTCGGTATAATCATCCGGGAATAAAGCCAGGGTGAAATCATGCTTAACAAGGTTGCGCCCAGACAAAGTGAAACGAGCGATACCCATGTTAGTATGGGCTGTTTTTCTGTTTTAAACTTTCCCGCAAACGGATCGCTCATCAGAATACCCGCCCATCTTGCCCAGTACATGACCGTCAGTGCGCTGCCCAGTGCCAGAA
>JAGVFE010000047.1 GCA_020057765.1 Candidatus Woesebacteria bacterium
GGATACCAGATGTTTACCAAAATGGTAAACGCGATAAAGAAAAAGGCAAGAGTTTTTTTTACTGATTCCTTTTTGATGGCTTCAAGGGTAAAAAGCAATAACATCACCTGGGCAATGGTGACAGGAATCAGATACCGGTTTACAAATAATGGTTTGATAAAAGAAACGCCGATGACGAGCGTTAGCGGAACAAAGACCATGAGGAAGAAAAACCCATTGCGGGCCCGCGATTTTTTTTCTTTGAGGCTAAAGAGGAAAAATGCGAGTAATACGAGCGACAAAAGTCGTGTGGCTCCCCACAGAAACCATGGTGTTCCTTCGTAGCCGATGAACATGTTGCCCAGGACCGAGCCGACGAGGTTACTATTGACGGGGAAGTACCAAGACTGTTTGAGTGTGCCTAGTTCGTGAGAGATTTTTGCCACCCATGGGCTGATAAGGAGTGCAAATAACACGAGACTTTGTATAAACGGTTCATGGATGAACGCGAGTGGATGGCGCAGCTTTGTTCTGTTGATGATGAGCCAGTGGAGCGCGGCAGTTGCTGGTATCACGCCAAAATAAGCGTGTGTATAAAACCCCAATGTTGCAGACGTCAAAAACAACATCCAGCTGTTTTTCCAATAGGCGTACATGGCAAGTGTTGCAAAAAACATATACCAGCCGTAGGTGCGTACCTCAAAGCCGTAGTAGAGAAGCATCGGATTGAAAAAGAATAATAATGGGGCAAACCATGAAAGCCAATGTTTTTTAAATAATTTTTCCGCCCAAAATATAATAACGATAGTAGCCAAGGAGAGTCCCAAGAGAGAGAGGGATCGCGTGGCTATTTCGCTATTGCCAAATAACTTCATCCAAAAGTGGAGGAGGATGTAATAGACCGGAGGCTCAAAACCGAGCTTGGGTAAAATTTCCAAAAGCGGCTTTTCCGCGGCCAAAATCGAAAATGCCTCATCCCGCCAGAGAGATTGGGTAAAATATAAGAGCGGTGAGTGGGTGAGAAGCCAGTTCAGCATGCTTCTATTATAGCTTTTCCGTTACCCGATATTCTAGTCTTTTCCCCAGCATGAGTCGGGTGTGAGCGTCTAAGCCAGGGAGCGCCGAGAGAAAAAAAGAAATAAAGGGGATCGTCAGCCACTGGAGATAGAGAAACGGTAGTTTCCATGCAGCGAATTCTTTCGGCCTTGGTGGTTTGATTCGCCAGTCGATGAAGGCGACCACCAAAAGAAAGACGGAAGAAAGAGTCAGAATACTGGAAGAAAGTCGAGCCAGATTATGTCCCAGGACCGTTCGGGCAAACGCGGGGTTGACCAGCGGCGGGAGGGAACTACCCAGAGTTAATATAAACCAGTTTGCCGGCCAAAAGATATGCTGCTCAAGGATAAGTATGACGCGTCGCAATCGATCGGAGAGGGGAATTTCATTGTGGAGGATGGCACCACGGATAACAAAAGGAATGTCAGAGACTCCCCATGCCCAGCGTTTGTACTGTTCATATTGATTCCGGAACGTTTGAAAAAATCCGTGTCCTTCAGCTGCGTCCACCAGAATCGGTAAGAATATGCTCTTGGTGAGCACATTTTGTCCTTTGTGAAAATACACTTTGAAATGCATGTGATAGTCCTCTGGAATAATATCCACACCCCAGTAGCCGGCTGTGACGGCGGTAGCAAGGGACACAGAATACGTTGAAAAATTGATAAAACGGCCTGGCTGCGATAGGAGCGATAGATTCCAAATGCTTGCAATGGTGTTGAATACTTTATTAGGCAATGGGATACGCCAGATGTTTGAGTAGAAAAATATTGCACCTTGGTAAAAATGGCTGAACCGGTCAGGGTCAGTCAGAAACGCAAAAGACAAATTAGACAGATATTTGGGGTGGATGAGGGCGTCAGCATCACACGAAGTAATCAATACGTTTTCCAGTGGGATGCGCCACATCTTGAGTTTTTCCACCACGTGTTTGGCTGCCCAGGCCATGTTTGAGGATTTGCCTGCCACTTCACCCAGATGGAGGACGTGGCGGGTAGTAATAAATTTGCCAAAAAGTGGTGCAAATTCGGTTCGAATGATGCGTTCAGTTTCGCGGGCCTGCTGGTCTTTGGCTTCTGTGGCAAATACGACAATAGTGCGTTTTTTGGGAAAGTCTTGTTTGGTCAAATTGGTGAGCGTCCGGCGGAGGATATGAAGCGGCTCTTGGAATTCAGGGATGACGACAACGTGATACAGCGCTTCAAATCCCGGGCATTCTTTAGCCCGGGCAAGCCAATTGACTTTCACATGAGCAGAAAGCATGAGAAACGATTTGATGGCGCCAATGGCCAGAGTTGCGGATTTATAAAACCAATAGACATCAAAGGTGATGATGAAGTACGCTACAAGGGCCGGGTGCGAAAATGATAGCCAAATTGGCATAGTGATAAGGATCCAAGACATTGCTGGAATAGCAATCTCGAGCAGCCGGCGCGTTTTGTTGGGGTAGCGTAAGAATAATTGGCGCATACAGACAAGCTGATTATAGCGTAAAGAGAGTTTTTGCGTTTGTCGTTGTTGATTCTTCGACCTTTTTGACTGGCACACCTTGAAGTTTTTCAATTTCCTTGGCAATAAGCGGTATATATTTTGGTTCGTTTCGTTCTCCCCGATGGGGAACTGGGGTCAGATACGGCGCGTCGGTTTCCAGGAGGAGTATTGAAAGCGGGATGCTTGGGACGATAGTTTGGATGTGTTTGGAGTAGGTCACATTTCCGTCAATGCCGATGAAGAGTTTTCGAATCTGGGCCATTCGCAAATCCGCCAAGCCGCCGGAAAAACAATGGATGACTCCTTGAGGCATGGACGGAAGTGAATCCAACACATCAAAAAAATCTTCATACGCGCCGCGGCAGTGCATGATTGTCGGTAGGTTGTATTTGAGAGCTAATTCCAATTGATCGGAGAGTAGTCTTTTTTGCAAACTTTTTTTTCCCTCGGCTTTTTCACTTCCATATTGATGGTAATCCAGTCCGCATTCGCCTATTGCAACAATAGAGCTGAGAGCTGAGAGCTGAGAGCTGAGAGCTGATACGTCCGGATTTTTTTGGGCTTCGTAGGGGTGGAAACCAATTGATGCGTAGATAATGCCTGGGTGCTGTTGGGCTAGCGCAATGGCTTTTTTTGACGAAAGAAGATTCGTGCCGGGACAAATTATTTTTTTGACCCCAACTTTTTTTGCGTTGCCGATGACCATGGCCCGATCTTCATCAAAGTCGGAGAATTGAAGGTGACAGTGGGTGTCGATGAACATAGCCTACACAAGCCTTGGGAACAAAGACGGCTGGGGTGTGATCAAGGAGGAAGAAAACTGATTGAGGATTTTTTCGGCGGTTTGGGGAAGAAATGGTTGGAGTAACGTGGCTATTTCTACAATGTTTTGCATAGCAACCGTGAGCACTTCTACTAACAGCTCATCCTTCAGTGTCCACGGTTGCTTTTCGTCAATAAATTTATCCGTCGACTTTATTTTCTCCCACACGATGGCAAGCGCGTCATGAAAACGATACTCCCCGAGTGCCTTCTTGTATTCCCCCGTGTTTGTCTCTGAAAAGTTTAAAGTTTTAATTTTAAAGTTTAAATTAAGCGCGAGCTTCGCCACCCTTGCTACCAAATTGCCAAGTCCATTCGCCAGATCGGCGTTATACAATTCTTTAAACCTGCGTTGGGAAAAGTCGCCGTCGCTGTAGCTGGGAATTTCCCGCAGGAGGTAATACCGGAGCGCCTCAGCCCCATATTTTTTTATCATGTCGAACGGATCAATGACATTGCCGACCGATTTACTCATCTTTTGGCCATCGACCGTAAAATATCCATGCACAAAAAGAGACTTGGGGAGCGGTAGTTTTGCGGAAAGCAAAAATGCAGGCCAATAGACAGCATGGAAGCGAGTGATGCCTTTGCCGATGACGTGCAGATCTGCCGGCCACCATTTGGCATATTGTGTATCGTTCCATCCGAATCCTACACCGGATTGGTAGATATTGAGCGCATCAAACCAGACGTACATGCGTTGCGTAGGATCTCCGGGTACCGGTACACCCCAGTTTTTTGCCCGTGCGTTTGATCGGGAGATGCTGATGTCCTGGAGCGGTTGTTTGAGAAATGAAAGAACCTCATTTTTCCGCGTCTGTGGAACGATAGCAAATCGATCGGAAGAAATAAGCTCAATGAGTTGTTTTTGATATGCGGAAAGTTTGAAGAAATAATTTTCCTCAGCAACCGTTTCCAGTTTTTTTCCGGGATGTTCAAAGCATTGGCCGTTAGCATCCAGTTCATCCGGTGTATAAAACGTTTCACAGCCCACGCAATAGAGTCCTTCGTAGGATTTTTTATAAATATCACCGGCTTTGGCGCATAACTCCCACAATTTTTGACTTGATACAAAGTGATGGGTTATATCACTCCCCTTTTGCCAAATATCGAAATGACAGGTGAGCGCTTTGGTCAGATCAAGGAAAAGCTGCGTATATTTGTCGACAAATTCTCCAATAGGAATTCCGGCCTTTTCCGCTGCTTGAACATTTTTGAGGGCGTTTTCATCACCACCAGACAATAAACAGACCTCATCTCTGAGGAGTTTATGGTAGCGAGCGATAGTATCTCCCTGGACAAATTCAAGCGCGTGACCCACATGCGGGGCTGCGTTGACGTAGGGGATAGCGCACGTGATATAAAATTTGGCCATGGGCCAATTCTACTTGGTACGGAAGAGGACCTCAAGAGAAATGAGTGCGGCAAGCAAGAGCAGCGGATAAAGCGGTTCGCGAAGATTGAGCATGCGCAGGAGAAAAAAGACAGTAAGACCAAGAGACACAAAGAGTCCTTGTCGCACATTTTTGAGAAAAAAAATACTGATGAGGAGCGTTGTCAGAAAAAAGAGCAGGAAAAATGATGCGATCCTCAATATCGAATCCGGCGGATAGGTGTTGACGAACCACGCCATCAGACTTATTCCGGAAATTCCCAACACCAGCCACCAGGGATTTCTTGGCAAGTTACGCATACAGCCATTGTACTCTGTTAAAGTTATTGACTAAGGGTGGCGGCAATTCGGGTTTTGCCGAAAAATCTCATGGCGAGGATTTTTTTATCGTTGGTAAGAAAATAGTCGCACTCTGCTTCCGCTGCCGAGTGGAGCTGGATATTGTCTTCCATATCTGTCGTGGGGCCACCAAATGCCTTTTGTACGGTGGATTCGGTGAGATTGACGATGAGAAAATCTTCCGCAAACGCCTGTATATTTTTGTCAGGAAGTTTGACTTTATTGACGTAACAGAGGATATGGCAGGAGAGCGCTGAGACATATCCTTTATGGCCATCAAGAATGTCAACCTCTATTTCAGGAGTTCTGTTGGCGAGTCCTATGAAGTAGTTGGCATCAAGAAAGACCCTGGCCATGTTTTTTCATCATCGCCGCCCGATATCTTCGGTCGATTTCTTTGTCCGTCAGTCGAGGAAGATGTAAGGCGTCTATCTTTTTTTGCAGCTCACGAGCGGATAGAGTTTTGTCTTGAGGTGTCATTGGTGTAATTGTACCCATGATTTGAGACCTATGGATTAGTTCTATCTTGCCACCCGCAAGAAGTGTCGCAATGACTTCAGGCATTTTCGTACGAAGTTCGGTGGTAGTGATAAGGTTCATATGTACATTTAACTATACATTTAAATATGCACTTTGTCAAGCGATTGAACGGGTCGCCCAGGCTCTCGGCAATGATGGTTCCTTTGTAATTCATTTGCTCGCTAGCTGGGATGATTTCAGAACGCTTCTAGATACTAGTTTTGAGCTATATAGTCCTTCAGTTGCATTCGATGTATCTCGATCATTTTCCTATCCTGCTTTTCAATAGACTCGTAAAGATTTATAACGGGAACGTGTCCAGCATAAAATGTTCTTCTCCTGTCAAAGTGCTCATCTGTAAACGGATAGTTTTTGTAAACTGTTTCAAGAAATACGTTTCCATATCTGTCAAAAAACTCAAAGTCTCTTGCGGGGTCGGCTATACGCAAAGAAAAATCTATAGCCCCATTAAGCATGTGAGTTTTTTCGTCGATGATGATATGTTCACTAAGAAGATCGTGATGCGTTACTTTTACAACAAGCGGTTTATCTTTTGTTACACTAATGTAGTCTCTTGCCAGATTTTTCACCCAACGATGCTCGTCTTTCGACAATAATGAGAACGTAGCAGCCTTAATTCTTTCATAAAGGTCTTCAAAATATTTCCAATATAGACTTGGGTCAATTTCATCCATTCTCATTGAGCGGGCCTCCTCAACTGGAAACGCATGCAGCTTCGTCAAGAATTTTCCCATATCTTTAGCAATCGTTATTAATTCTTGTTCCGTCAAAGTTTGAGCAACCTCTTTTGTTAACTGAATACCGGGTATAAATCTATACATTTGATATGTGACACCGGTCCCCGAATCAATACGACCCTTCATCTCCTGTACTAATATCGGGGAAGTCTTCGCAAACACAGGTAAAAACATATTTTCTACCGTATCTTTTTTTCCATGACCTTTCGTGCGAGGGAAACGAAACGCCTGATCACTATTTAATAATATAACGTCGTGGTCATATCCATCCTGAAATAACGTTATGCTCTCCGGAGAAATATCCGGATAATAACTCTTGATTATTGGTAAATACTTATCTATGAGAGCGATATCATGAGCTTTTCTCATGAGGAAATTATAACAGAAGAAAAGACCTTGCTCCCCATCCCTCAACATATTATAACTCTTCATACCGCTATAGTTTATACCAAAATAATTCAGGCTTTTTAGAACCTATGCTATATCGGGGAATTGAGACAAAGGTGGGAGGAGATTAAAAAACTCCAACATGAACCCGCCTTATTATCTGTGTAAAGATCTACCTATATACTAAATTGTAAAAAGTTAATTGCTCGAGCTCTGCGAAAGAAATTTCTTCTTAAATCCCTATTTCTTGGGTTTTGTATCTCAGTTAAGTATCGTTCTAATGCACGCCTAAAATCTAACCAATATTTAGGATCAATAATACGCCAAACTCCCTTGGCCTGTTCCCAACTATGAATAACCCCAGCTAAACACTGTGTATTTACACCATTTATGTCAATAGCTAAGTTATCAATTTCTGTATCTGTAAGATCATTCGGACCGCCATGATTATAGACAA
>JAGVFE010000038.1 GCA_020057765.1 Candidatus Woesebacteria bacterium
TTATTCGACAAATGTAACCGCTTTTCCTTGCTTGTTGGCTCGGCCTGTTCTGCCGATCCGGTGGACATAGTCGTCGTAGGAGGCTGGCATGTCGTAATTAATCACATGGCTCACGTCTTCAATATCGAGTCCGCGGGAAGCCACGTCGGTTGCTAAAAGGATCCGTATTTGATTTTGTTTGAACTGCTCGAGTATCCGCTGCCGCTGGCTCTGGCGTTTGTTGCCGTGGATGGCTCCGACGACAAACCCGCGCGTCACAAGTTCAGTGGCCAGTTTATCAACTCCCCATTTGGTCCGCCCGAAAATAAGCACTTTTTCATATCCATCCTGAATCAGAAGATCATGGAGCTGTTCGATCTTTTTTTTGCCGGGCACCACATGGACCATGGTCTGCTCTATGCCTTCAGCCGTATCCTGCGTTTTGACGGACACCGTCACCGGGTTCCTGACAAACGCAGACAAAATTTCTGAAACACTGCCCGAGACGGTTGCCGAGAAAAAAAGCGACAAACGCTCGCGGGGTAAAAGGGAAATAAAATATTTGATGTCATTGATAAATCCGATATCCACCATCCGGTCTGCCTCATCCAAAACGACCGTACGAAATTGACCCATAGACAGAATACGTTCCTCAATCATGTCCTTGAGCCTTCCCGGCGTGCCGATAACGAAATGAGCTCCATCTCTGATATCTTGTTTTTGCCGCCACATACTGGCCCCACCGATGACCAACGCATACCGGATCCCCAATCCCCGGGAAAAATCCCGTAGCTCCTGAGTAATCTGGACGGCCAATTCCCGCGTGGGAGTGACGATAAGAACTTTCTGATGTTTATCGCGATATACTTTCTCAACCAACGGGACCAAAAATGCTGCAGTTTTCCCCGTACCGGTGTTGGCGATGCCAATGAGATCCCGGCCTGCCAAAATTGGAGGAATTGCCTGGTCTTGGATAGGTGTCGGGGTCGTGTAGCCTTTGGCTAAAATGTTTGCTTTTAAAGCATCAGAGATGGCAAAATCAGCAAACTGATGTTGGGGAACGTAGTTTTCGACCGGACTGACTTGAGGAGTTACGCTCTTTTGAGCGGATTGGCGGATAGCGGCAACAACAGCACCGTTGGGGCGCGCCGGCCCACGTCGATTGAATTGACGGAATGACTGTCTTTGTCGCGAAAAATGCGGTCTCATGCCTGGCTTGCGATGGAAAACGAGTAACTGCTTAAATAAAGAAGTGCTGAATCTGAAGAGAGGGACAAGAAGAATTTCAATTTCTGTATCTCAACTCTGGCTTTTCAATATTAAGCAGATATTCGTTTTCTATCTGCAATAAGGTAGTATACCATGACCGTTTTCGAATGTCAAACCCACTATAGGGTATTTGCGCTTACCACGAATTTGGTACAATATAATTGTTTGAAGCCGTCTTAGCTCAGTTGGTAGAGCGGCGCTTTCGTAAAGCGTAGGTCGTCGGTTCGACCCCGACAGACGGCTCTTATGCCCTCATCCCGACTACGACGATCAGAGGAAAAACGCGAAAAGCGCACGATTGTTCTTGCCATTTCCGGAACTGTGGCCATCTTGGCCTTTCTGGGAGTCTTTGGCGTCAAGTTTTTGGAAGGATTCAGCCTCTTTATGGATAAGCTGCGGGGCGCCACGCCGCAACAGCAAACACAAAATCTGCTCATCCTGCCCCCTGTCTTGGATCCACCAATTGAGGCAACCAATAGCGCCACCATAACCATCACAGGCCGGGGACAGGCTGACTTGACCTTTATCCTGTATGTTAACGAGAAAGAGTTTAAAAAAACCACAGTCCTCTCCGACGAGACGGTTTCCATCCAAAGCGTCCAACTCGATGATGGCGAAAATAGCATCAGCGCGAAACTATCCGACGACAAGGGAAATCTGAGCGATTTATCCAATGTCGTCAACGTCACCGTCAAAAAAGAGAAACCGAATCTGGATGTTACTTCACCCAATGACAACGCAACGATCTTTGGCGATAAAAATATCGTAACCGTGGCGGGCAAAACCAATCCGGAAAATCAGATCATCGTCAACGATCGATTCGTCGTGGTCCGCTCCGACGGGTCATTTGAATACAACGTCACGCTTTCGAATGGAGACAACACGCTCAAAATCGCCGCCACCGACGACGCCGGCAATCAAACAACAGTCGAACGAAAAGTCACGTATCAACGCTAGCTAGTAATATCCACAGCCACAGGACAACCCACGGATAAAATAAACTGTTAACAAACAGGCTATGAACTATCACCGCAACGAGCGATGCAAGAATCAACCAATGTTTACCCATTCTCATCATTGACCATAATAGCCACCCATACGCAATCAACCCCACGAACCCCGTGGTTACTCCCACAAAAAGGAAACTATTGTCTATTCCCGCACCTGCTTTTGAAGGCAACGACGAATCGACCTGCAAAAACGGCAGGGCATTGAATCCATAACCCAAGATCGGTTTTTGCGCAATACGCTGGACACTTTCCGACCAATTGTTCAGGCGCGACACGGTCGAATCAAACCGGTCCAACGATAACGCCTCCCTGCCAGGCCGGGGCAGATACACGATAGCGACAAGAAATAGCAGCAGCCCAACCAGGCCGATTTTCCATTTCTTATGCAAAATAATCCACATGACGATGGCTGCAAGAAACGCCAGATAGCTGCTCCGCGAGTAGGTCAGCAAGAGCGCGGTCAAACTTACTCCCATACCCCCAATCACTCCTATCTCCCTTTTTTGCTGCAAGAAAGTCGCTCCAACGATCAACGTCAACACAAACAGTATACCGGCAAAGTTCGGATCAAAAAGCGTCGAAAAGACACGGTAGTAATGCGGATCCCACCCTACATACATGAGATTTCGTAAATCCGGGTAGAGGAAAAATTGGAGCAGGCCGGTGACCGCCAAGCCCGATCCCAGAAAA
>JAGVFE010000105.1 GCA_020057765.1 Candidatus Woesebacteria bacterium
AAGAACGGGTCCGATGCCGCGGCCCGCATTTTGGCGGGCTTCATTAATATCGATGACGGTTTTAATGTTAAATTTTTTGGCAAGATAGGTAAACTTCGTGGCAATTGCGTCTGCATCTTTAAAATGCGCTATCTTCATGGTCGGCCCGACCGGAATATCTAAAATGAGATGATTGGCCCCCGAAGCGATTTTTTTGGCCATAACTGAAACAACAATTTTGTCATAACTTTCAAATGCCAATGGCTGCTCAACTTGGATAAGAATATCGTCAGCAGGAGCCAGCCCCAAATGTCCTCCCCACACGATGCAGCCACCGGCTTTTTCAACCAGATGCTGAATTTGCGAAGGAGAAAACGTCACCGGGGCAACCACCTCCATGGTGTCAGCAGTCCCCGATGGCGATGTTATAGCCCGGGATGACGTTTTTGGGATTTTAAATCCTGCGGCGGCAATGATAGGAACCAAGATCATCGTCGTCCTCGTACCGGCAACCCCGCCGGTTGAGTGTTTGTCAGCAACCACTCCGGCAAAGTGGAGTCTTGGCCCGGTATCCACCATTGCCTTCGTCAGAAAATACAGTTCGTTGTCGGAAAATCCTTCTTTAAATCCTGCGGCGGCAAAGTATGTCGTCAAAACCGGCCCGAGTTTTTCTTTGCTAATCTCATCCATGATGGCAAAAATTTCATGGTACGAAAGCTGTTTGCCGACGAGCTTTTTTTTAATGGCTTCAACGGCTTCTTGTCCGTGGTCGTGTAACATATGATCAGGTCGACGGCGGCTTAATGAGCTTGGCTTTCACATTAAGACGCTTCCAATATGTTCCCGGCGGCACACAGGTGATGAGCGTCAAGTATGAGTCGTCAAACTTTTGCTCAAGCGACGAAAGGTCGTTTGGTTCGGTGACAACCATATCATAAACCTGATAGCGGTAGGTGATATTGTCGTAGTTTATAAAAATATCATCGCCGATCTTGATCGTTGGCAGAGTAGAAAAAATCGTTTTATAATTGGCCGGATCAAAAAATTGCGGCAATACCGAGTGACCGAAGATAACCGTCGTCCCGTACTCGCCGGGCAATCCGGTACCGCCATAGTGAATCAAGCTTTTGTTGAGATCATCGCCGGCAATGGTTACGAGTGCATCTTTTATCTTCAGTTTGGGAATAGACGATGAATATACCGTCACCGGAGCAACAATTTTCTTTTGCGGAAACGTCGGGAACCAAATATTGGGATTGGTATAATCAGCGCCTCCTTCCCCTGTCGCTGCAAAAATTACGGGCGCCGCAACGACGGACCCAACCGGAGACACCACTGCTGATAGAAATGGCGCAGTTATAATCGTAAACGAAACAATAGGCCACATGGCCCAAACCAGAACCGCCGCTCCAATGCTCATGAGGAGAAATGAAACAACGATAGATTTCCCCTTCCGTATCGAAACGGCAACTGTGTTTGTTGGTGGAGCTTTAATGTATTGATAAAGAGCCATAAATTATTCTTGCAATGTAATCGAGATAGAAATATTGTTTTTATTGAATGGCAACAGGATTTTCAATGGCGACCAGCGGAAATCAACTCCCATACCCGAAACACCGGTAATGCTGCGCAAATATTCTTCTGCTTTTTTAGCAGACTTAGCTGCGAGATCCTTTGCAATATCGGCGGAGTTGAGTGTGGGTAGTGCAGCTCCATGCATGGTGACGGCTAAACTGATGGAGCCGTCTTTTTTCATCGTCATATTGGATACCTTCATGGTCGTCTGTTCCGACATCAACACGTAACCGGATGGAATCTCGCCGCTGACCATATCTTTAAAAATAGTGGCGATGTCCTCTTCGCTATATGAAATACCGGTAACGGTGACCGTGATTTTGCCATGCAATTCCTTGGCCTCCTGATCCAATTCTTGCTGAAACGTTTTTTCGGTCAGCGAAGATTTGATCGTGGCATCAATGAGCTTTTCTTTGCCGGCGACGCCACTGGCCAGCTCAGCCTTGGCCTTTTCCACCAGATCCGCGGTCAGGACTTTTACCAGCGCATCATAGTCTGCGCGCGACACCACCGTCACTTCCTTGCTGCTTCCTCCGGTAAACGGTTTTTCGTTACGGGCAATCACCGTACTTGTCGAAATGTCCTTGACACTAAACTCTGTGCTCCCGGAGACGTTGCCTTGCGATCCAAGTTTTACTGCAGTAATTGTGGCGTTGGCTTTACTTGGATTAATGGAGTAATCTATACCAACGCTTGCTGAAGCAACGGATACATCATCGTCCAATGTAAACGACAAAGTTCCCGAATTAAGTGCTATCCCTTTTTTCAATTGTTGACTGCTTAAAGATCTGTTATAAATCGTCACAGTCCCCTTTGCCGGATCGCCGATGTCTTTTTTACCGGCAACAGCCATTGTTTTCTCGCCGCTGACGACTTTTTCCTGATTTTTGCCCGGTATCATTTTGGTTGCGCTATCTGCTACTGTTGCGGTAGGATTGACGGTCAACGTCGTTGTTTTTTCCAGAACTTTGGGTAATATTTGTATCGTCACCAACGCGTGTGGGATAAACCATAGATATAAACCTACCAATAATATGACGATAACCAGAAATCCAACAATCGGTAATCCGCCAATGGGTAAATGAATGGATCTGAATACTTCGCCTACTCGATCAAAAGATATACTCGGAATAACAAATTTAGGAAGTACAACCTTCCTCTTCTGCATTTCCTTTTCATCCTCTTGTTCGCTTTGAACTTTTTCTAGCACATCCCTCCCTTTTGCAAACCCCAACGACTCCGGCTCCACCATGACTACATTTGATTCTTCCTCAGCCACAGGCTCTCCTCCGGCAATTACCTCGCTTTCGAGAACTTCCGCTCCCGTGTCAACCTCTGCCCCCAATCCCTCCGCCATCTCTCCTGCACCGGCAAGACTGACGGCCTCAACGCCAAATGTTTTAGGCAGGATATCAATTTTGGGGAAGTGCAAAAACGACACCCGTGTCGGCCACGGATGTTTCAACAGGGTATTCCGTAGCTCTTCCAGATTGACCGCGTCAGTGCCATACAGCAGCATGCGCGACGGCAACACTTCTATGTCTTTCCACGATTTGAGCGTCACTTCCAATTGCGCGACAATTTCATCGGCATCAATCGTCGCTTGACCGGCTAGCATACCAACTTTATACAGCGACACGGTCACTTTTCCGTCCGACACGGCCAGAAGAATGACGGTAGGAGGCACACCCTCATCGGTTTTGAGTTTATTCATAAGCGCCTGCGGCAAAGATACAAACCCAATCGCCGTCAGATCCAGTTCTTTACAGAGATTTTTCACCTGCAGCCGCGCTTTGGGATCGATATCGCCGGTGGGAGTTAAATATAAAGAAGAAAGCCCAAGGACGACATTGTGAAGATCTCCTACTGACCCGTCTTGGTCTAAAGCAGAAAACGAGCGGTCACCGGCCTCTATCCTGGCTTCCCAACTGTCTTTTTCAAGCCGTTGTATGTTGGATGCAACGAGCGTTGGCCGGCCGCGCTCACCCACAGACCAGACTGCAGACTGCACATACAACTCGTCTAACACCAAGGAGAGAAACCGCGGGGCGGCTGGCGGGGCCTTATGAACCAATCGATCAAAAACGGCAGGCAGCTTCATATTTATTGAAGCATCGCATAAATGCGACGCACTCCCGCTCCCAATGCTTCTCCTTTGACTATTGTAAAGTGACCCAGTGTGCCTGTAAAGGAAACGTGCGGCCCACCGCAGATCTCTTTACTAAATGAGCCAATTGAATAGACTTTTACCTTATCTCCATATCGCTCGCCAAAAAACGCAAGCGCGCCGCTGTTGAGTGCTTCCTCTTTATCCATCACCACAAAAGTCACGGCAAGGTCTTCTTTGATTTTTTCATTCACTAATCCCTCTACTCCCTCTAATTCTTCATTCGTGAGTTTACCAGGATGGGAGAAATCAAACCGCAGCCGCTCGGCGGTTATATTGCTTCCTTTTTGTCCTACGTGCTCACCCAATACCTTACGAAGAGCAGCATGTAACAGATGTGTTGCAGTGTGAAGTTGTGTCGTTTTCTCACCATGATCCGCAAGCCCTCCCTTAAACATACCCCTTGCTGCGGTACGAGAAAGTTCTTGATGTTTTTTGAATTCTTCTTCAAACTGGGCTCGTGCAACTTGTTGACCTTTTTCCCGCGCTATTTCTTCTGTCATCTCCCAGGGGAAGCCGTAGGATTCGTATAAATAAAAAGCAATTTTTCCATCAAGTGTTTTGACTTTTTCTATTTCAGAGAGCCCCCGCTCAAGTGACTTGCCAAAGCGCAACGCCTCTTCTTGGAGAATAACTGCGATGGCATCAGTCTGCTGGAGCACCTCTGGATATGCTTCTTTATAAATTTCTGCCACTGGAGCAACGAGTTTCCCCACGTACAAAAAATCATGAGTTAATCCAAGTTGTCGGCCATACAGGAGCGAACGCCGGATGAGTCGACGCAGAACATATCCTTGTGTTTTGTTTGACGGGATAACTCCATCCGCACTCATCATCACCGCCGCTTTGACGTGATCGCAAATAATCCGCATCGCTCGGGTTTCCTCGGCAACTGCTCCATATTTTTTCCCGGTCAATGCTTCAATATATCGATACAGTGAAGTAAACATGTCCGTTTGAAAGATATCAGGGTTGTCTATGGTTGCCGCTGTCAGACGCTCGAGCCCACCGCCGAAGTCAACATTTTTATTGGGAAGCTCCGCCAGCGTTCCATCGTCTTTTTTGACATACTGCATAAAAACCGAGTTGGCAATCTCCAGGTATCTGCCGCAGTCGCAGTTGGGGTGGCATGGTTGATCTTTACATTGAGAGCTTTCATGAATCTTGCGTTCTGGCCCAAAGTCAAAAAACATCTCGCTGTCCGGTCCTCCCGGCTCACCCGGCGGCATTTTTTCCGGTTCACCGGAACGGGACCACCAATTCTTTTTGGCTCCATAGAAAAAAATGCGGTCATCTGAAAATCCCAGGCTTTTCCAAATTTCAACAGATTCTTCATCTCTGGGTACATCTTTCGTGCCTTCAAAAACCGACACGCATAACCGTTGGGGGTCCAGCCCGAGTTCTTTGGTTAAAAATTCAAAAATCCACGGGAGTTGCTCTTTTTTAAAATAATCACCCAAAGACCAGTTGCCGAGCATTTCAAAAAAAGTGGTATGCCGGTTGTCACCGACTTCTTCAATGTCTGGTGCGCGGAATGATTTTTGACTGTTCACTAAGCGTTTTCCTGCCGGATGCGTCTGGCCAAGAAGGTACGGAACCAACGGCTGCATGCCGCTTGAATTAAACAGCGTCGTTGGGTCATTCTCCGGCACTATGGGTGCTGAGGGAATCACCGCATGCCCACGGGATTGGTAGAACTCAAGAAATTTCCGTCGAATCTCACTGGATTGCATAGTGCATTGATTATAGCGCAAAACCAGCTATAGTAGCGCTATGATTCGATCATGGAAAATCCTCTTGCTTCTTGCCTGTATCGTACTCATAGTCTACGGCAATGCGCTTCCCAATGGCTTCATCTCCGATGACCTGGCAATTCCTAAAAACCTCCCGGGGACAACGCTCGCATCCATCATTGCATCGCCCCACATCATCACCCGATCGCTCCTCTATTTTTTTATCTACAAAATCGCAGGCCTTTCCCCTGCCGCTTTTCGCATCTCCAACGTCTTTATCCACATTGTCAATGTCTGGCTCGTCTATGGACTACTGACACTTCTCACAAAACGAAACATTGCAGCCATTGCAGCGCTACTTTTTGCCATCCATCCTATCATGGTGGAATCCGTTACGTGGATTTCCGGGGGGGTCAGTCCACAATACACGCTATTTATACTCCTCACTCTTTATTGCTATATTGCCGCAGCCAAGCAAAACGAAAAATCCCTCTATATCCTCTCGCTGTTTTTTGGCTTGTTGTCCCTCGTTTCTGCCGATAAAGCCATCATCCTTCCCCTGATCCTTGCACTCTATGAAATTTCATTCGGCAATATCCTGCGGTTTTGGAAGCGACTGCTCCCATTTTTTCTTGTTGCTTTTGGTTTTATCGCACTGTATTGGTCATGGATCGGCACACGGCTGACCGGTTTGCAAACGACGTTCTATCAAAGCGCCACCGCAGTTCGCAACCCACTGCTTTATATACCTGAAGCCTTAGCCCAATACATGGAGCTTTTCGTCTGGCCGGTAAACCTAAGTCTTTATCATCCTGATCAACAGCTCACAATGGCAACCCTCATCACCAACAGCGCTATTGCACTTGCATATCTTTGTATCACTATCATCGCGTTTTTTCGCTGGCGCGCGTTATTTTTTTTCTTAACATTTTTTCTTCTATCAATCTCGCCTACGTTGCTGCCGATTCAAGTGACCTGGACGGTAGCGGAGCGTTATGCATACTTAGGAATGGTCGGACTTACAGGAGCTGCTGCATATCTTTTTACCCAACTAAAACTTCCTCACCGAGCAATTTATGTCTCTGTGGCCTTAATCGTGTTGCTTCTTTCAACCCGTACTATCCTACGCAATCGGGATTGGCACGATGAAATCTCATTTTGGTCGGCCACTGCCAAAACCGCACCAAATCTTCCCAATGTGCATAGCAATCTTGCCGTTGCTCTCGGACAAAAAGGAGACTACCAAGGGGCCATCAAAGAATTCCAAACGACGATTGCACTCAAGCCGGACTGGGTAGACCCGTATTACAATCTTAGCCTTACCTACCAGCGCGCAGGAAAATTATCTGATGCCATTTCGTGGTATCAAAAAACTTTACAACTCAACCCCACGCTCTGGCAGCCCTACCGTAATCTCGCCGAAATTGCCTTCGGAGAAAAAAAATATGACGAAGCCATCGCCTATCTTCAAAAAGCCATCGACAACAATCCAACGAACGCCAATCTTTTTGTCAATCTCGCCATCGTTTATCGGGCAAAAGGAGATAAAAAAGGAGCCGAATCTGCCATTAATCGGGCGCAAACGATAGATCCCACCAACTCTGCCGCAAATTAAAACATAGCAACAAATAATCTATGCAAATAGTCAAAAGCGGACAAATAAATAAAGTTACCCCGACCAGATCTACCAAAATTTTCCCCTGTTCATGGTCACCACACCGAAATTTGATCTGAAACAACACAAAATAGTAAAATAATAAAGATATGAACTTTGTTCTCTCTTCATTAACAAGGGAAAGACTACAAGAAGCAATAGATGTAGTTTTTGAAACAGGATTAGATACCAAAGAAGAAATTGAACACCATCTAGAACACATTGATGCTCACTACGTAGCCATTGATGGAGACAAAATTATTGGTGTGATTGGTTGGTATCAAGATACTGTCAACTACGCAACTAACGCAATGGGCGACAAGTTCCCAGGACCGGAAGCTTACTGGGTTGGATTTTTTGCAGTACAGGAAAACTATCGGGGAAAAGGCATCGGATACGCTCTTTTACAAAAACTTGAATCTGCTTTGAAAGAAAAAGGGGTTAATGTGCTTTGGGTATCTTCCGTACCTGAGGCCGGAAAATATTACGAGAGACAGAATTATCAATTAGTTATGGAAGGTAGAATAAATGGTAACCAAAAATACTTTTTGTCAAAAAATCTTTCACAAAATTCATGATCATAGTCGTCATCACCTGCAAAAATAAAGGAGAAGCAATAAAAATTGCCAAGCGGCTGTTGGAGAAAAAACTGGCGGCGTGCGCGAAAATCCTGCCGCCCGCGCATTCACTCTATCTTTGGCCGCCAAAGAGTGGAAAAATCGCGGAAGCAGACGAGGTCATGTTGATTGCAAAAACTCTCGAGAGCAAGTGGGAAGCTATCGAAAAAGAATTGCTTACGCTTCACTCCTACAAGAACCCCGAAATCTACGCCATCCCCGTCTCCCACGTCTCACAAAAATATCTCGAATGGATGGAAAATGAGCTAAAACAAAAAACATGATCAAACAAGCTCTCATCCTCCACGCCGGCCACTTCACCGAAAAATTCGGTGTTACTCAAATCTCGCAGATACTTCCGTTTCTATAAACCCCTATGAATAAAGAAAAACTAGGGCTTACATTTGCCGTCCTTGACATGATCACGTATGGGTTTCTCCCAATTGCAGCTCACTATTTCGTCGCAACCATAGATCCGCTGTTATTCGGCGGGTTGGCGACACTCATAGGTTCTATTCCAATTCTTGGTATTCTTAAAAAACAAAATAAAGTGCATGACATGTTTCGAAAAGACCTTTTCAAACCGCTTCTTGCTATTGCAGTTATTCTGAATTGCTCTACCATCGTTTTTTTATTAGGGACAAAAATAACCAGTAGTATCAATACCGGACTTTTGATCCAGACCGAACCGATCTATGCCATTGTTTTCGGAAGTTTATTTCTCAA
>JAGVFE010000027.1 GCA_020057765.1 Candidatus Woesebacteria bacterium
GGCGATGTTTTATCTAATTCTAAATCAATCACCCCATTTTGGGTGACAGTTTACAGCCAACGGGAAAATATATGCGTAGCCGCCTCTTTGATTTTTTGCGATAAAGGCCTTTTCTTCCATTTATCAAATTCTATCTGGTCGGATTGTGCAAGATCTCTGGCAAACATACTCTCCATTTCTGCCGCAAATTCACGGCTCAGGATAACCGCGTTCACCTCGTCATTACTAAGAAGGCTCAAGGAGTCCAGATTTGTGGAACCGACCGTTGACCAGACGCCGTCAATTACAGCTGTTTTTGCATGCATCACGACGTTGCGGCGTTCATATATCTTCACTCCCGCTTTCAAAAGCTCGGAATAATTATGCCGTGCCGCATTTAAGACCATCTTAGAATCGGTGGTTGAGGGGAGAATAATCTTTACGTCAACACCGCGTCTGACAGCATCAATAAAGGCATTTAATATTTGTTTGTCGGGAACAAAATAGGCATTCGTCAGATGAATAGATTTCTCAGCATATGTGATAGCGGCCACATACGCGATAAATGTAATCCTGTTGTCAGAGCCCGGTGTACTGCCGATAACTCTCACCAGTGCCTTCCCATCTTCTTTTATCTTTGGGTAATAGTTCCTTGCGGAAAGTTTCGGTCCCTCCTGCCTGGACCAGGTATCAAGAAATAGCTTTTGGACTTCCGTTACAGCAGGGCCTTCAATTTGAATATCTGTATCACGCCACGGCAGCGGTTCTCCTTTTACTTTTTTCCTGCTGGAAAACATGCCCGAATAAACTTTGCTGATGTTGATGCCTCCGAGAATAGCTACTTTGCCGTCAACAATCAAAATCTTGCGGTGATCCGGGCGCATCAGGAACCAGCTTCCGGGAGCCTTGAACGGACTTACCGGATTGAATTCGACTACCTGAATTCCCCTGTCCCGCAGTCGTTGGAAAAAAGATTCGGGCGTGGTTATACTTCCCACGCTGTCGTAAATGATATTGACCTGAACACCATCCGCCTGTTTTTTCAAAAGCAGATCAGTAAATTTTTTTCCAACCTCATCATCCTCGAGGATGAATGTCTCCAGGTTGATATGGTCTTTGGCACCCCGTATGGATTCGAACATCGCATCATAGGTAGCCGGACCATCAATAAGCAGAGTGACTTTGTTCCCCTTTGTCAGCGGGCTTTCCGTGACCGATTCTACCACGGCGGTGTAACGTTCCAGAATATCCGTCGGGTTGACCGATTGCTTCAACCGTGCCATGATGGCGTTACTTTTTTCCGGTGATAACAATCCGTTGGACGAAACGATTTGGTGCGGCTCCCCGGCCGTCGGCGCCGCGTCAATCTTTTCAGAAACACGCGGCAAGGTTGCACATCCATTGATGAGGTTCAAGATGGATGTGAAAAGAGAGAAAAATAAGAAAACTTTGGCGATTTTTATATTTTTAGCTAAAAATTTTTCCTGCGTCATCAATATCCACCGAAGCTGTTTGTCAGTCACATCTTTTTACGGTTGAACAATATTCCTTTGAGGACTTTGGCCAGGTTCTGGAGTTCGCATTTTTGTTGGCCGGGCAGTAGCCGCAGTCCACATGATGGGCCGACAGCTGCAATTGAGGTAGTCATAAGAAGCTTCATCAGTGAAAAGTCCTCTCCGGGTGTAAGGGGCCCCGGCCCTTTGGTTTGTTGGCTTTCTCTATTTCATTTGGATTCCCGGAATACTTTTTCAGGGTCACCCATGGATTCAATACTCTTTTTATTGTCAATTTCCATGCCAGGTTTCAAACATTCAGCGTCCCGTCACCCATCGTTTTGATTTATAATAATAAATGGTTTTAAAAGCTCGTCCAGGGCATTCAATTACTTCCAGATAAAATAGGGCATATATCGCCACTTGGGTAAATATGACCTATTTTATCGTGCTATTGAGAAGAGTCCTGTCCATCCCTTTCACAACTAAATCGATTAAAATCATCATGATGAATGACGTAAGCCGCTCGCTTGGGAACCTGGCACGGAAATTGATATTATAATCAATGCAGGAGTAAAAGCATTGATTAGGAAGAAGTGACTCAGGAAACGACAACCACCACCTCTGGAAATCCTGTGTACGAAGAAACGCGGACCACAACAACCATCGAAAATAAATAACGGGGCGCACCGCTTCAACGTTCAGCCGCTTGCAGAGAATGGCCTGGCGGTCTTCATAAACCTGAGGGACGGACATCGATTCCAACATGAACCTCAAGGATAAAAGCATGGAATCACAAACTATGGGTTCCGGACGGATCGGAAAGGAGGAAACATCAGAGAGCAGTTTTTATAGTAACGGAGTGCAGGCGAGTCGCTCCGGGTTTCCAACGCAGTAAGGAAATCGGGCCAGAAAAATTTACAGATGTACAACCCAGAATCTTTCATTTCACAAAAAAAAGGAAAAACTTATGAAAACATTTATTTCATTCGTATTCACATTGGCCGTTCTGATGACGCCATACGGGTTATTTGCACAAGATTCAGTGACTACGGTCACGACAACGGAAACCATGGGTACGGTCAGCGAAGTCAGCCCCGACACCATAGTGGTTAAAACCGAAACCAGCTCCTCTCCTATGCAATATAGCTATACGAAGAGCACAACCTATGTGGATGAAACAGGCGCGCCCGTCTCCATGGAAACGGTGAAGTCCGGATTGCCGGTAACGATTTACTACACCAGTGACGGGACTCGCATGGTTGCTGAAAAAGTGGTGGTTCGGAAAACCAAGACAACCACCAAAGCGCCAGGCTCAACCACCGAATATAAGCGGACAACCACAACAACCACCGAAACCGAAAAATAGGTTTTGGCGTTAAAAGATTCATAAGCCCGCGGGGACTATCCCTGCGGGCTTTTCATTATCGACACTCAAAAAAACCCCGGCCCCAAAGGTATTGAGCGGATTGGAACTATGGTGGTTTCGCTTATCCCCGTATCATACCCAAGGGATTTATATTCTTGTCGCTGTGGTAGCCGTAATAGTGGACCATGTAACTTTTGCGGTTGGGAATGTGTGTTTTGCTTTAGGCTTTGCGGGTCAGGGCGCCGGTGGGGCAGAGGTCGACGCAGGCCAGGCAGGCGACCGTGTCCAAGGCCTCGCCGGCGGGCGGGGGAAGCGGGGTGACGGCGGTGTCGCTGCCCCGGCCGGAAAAGGTGAACATGGGTTTGTCCTCTTTGTTCCGGCAGGCGTGGACGCACCGGCCGCA
>JAGVFE010000131.1 GCA_020057765.1 Candidatus Woesebacteria bacterium
CGTATAATTTACGTATGACTATTCTTATCTTTACCGAGGGAACGGTTTTAATGCACGGATCTGCGAAAGGGAAAACTCGTGAGCAAATCGTCCAACAAAGCAAAAAGTTCGGAATTCAGACGGTAGTAAGATTCTTTCCGGGTGGAATTCATGATTATCAAAGTTATATTCCTGTCCATAACGCTGTAGAGAGAATTAAGAAATGGAAAGAACAAGGAGCGACTATTTATTACCTTTCTTCACGGCGAGTTAAAGAAGAAATTGAAGCAATCAGGAATGTTTTAAAGAAATATTGTTTCCCAGGCTCTCAAAATTTGTTATATCGCCAACAAGGTGAGGAGTATAACGATGTCGCCGAAAAACTCATGCCAGACATTTTAATAGAAGACGACTGCGAGAGCATCGGGGGAGAGAAGGAAATGACGTATACTCACATGAGTGACGACGCTAAACCAAGAGTGCACTCAATAGCAGTTAAAAAGTTCAGCGGAATAGACTATTTACCAGATAGTATGGACCAACTGAAAGCGTACTCGGGTAGGCCCTGACTTCCTCCACGGCGCGGAGCCGATTCTGTTGCAACTTGCACCGGTAGTAGTGTATTATCTTTGTAAGGAGGCATTATGTCTGAAAATACTAAAGGAGATGCAGCTTCAACAAAATCTTCCGGGATGAAACCCGTTGTTGTTCTCATAATTGGCGGTGTTGTTATTCTTTTTGTGGTAGGTTTGGCAATACAGTTTTTTGTAAAAAAAGCCGGCACATCGCTCCTCTCGGGAGTCATAGAGAATAAAACCGGGGTAAAAACGAATCTAGGGGATATCGAAAAAGGGAAGGTAACATTCACGGATACCAAGACCGGGCAAACGGTTAACATCGGGGGAGAAAAATTGCCGGATACATTTCCCAAAGATTTTCCAATATATCCGGGAGCCAAAGTGGTCGCTGCCGTGTCCAATGCCCAGCAGGGAAAAGGAAACGGGTTTCTCGTGACATTTACGGCTCCGGATGGACATGGACTTGACAAGGTCGTTCCATTCTATAAGAACGGGCTAATCACAAGCGGATGGACGATTATATCTTCCTTTGATTCGGATATTATGCAATCTTGGGTAATTGCCAAGGGCACCACAGAAGGCAGCGTTTCTATAACAACCTCCGCAAGGGACCCACTGACAATTGTCGTGACACTTGGGGAAAAAGAATAATCCTACCGGATTATGATTTGTCTTTGAGTCTTTTTTGCTTCAGAGCTTCGTCTATTAAAAAAACCTGATTACTTCGAAGGAGAGGCATTGCATCTTGCGCAAAAAAGCCATATTCCGATACTTCACCGCTGGGAGCAAATTCACCGCCAATAAACACGCCCACAAAACACATATCCAGGCGGGACCCCTCGCGGTCGGTTCGGGTCTTGAGCATATCGTCAGCGCTGACTACCAAGGCAGATTCCTCTTTTACTTCCCGCTCCAAAGCCTCGGCTGGGTGTTCCCCTGCTTTTAGATATCCACCCGGTAGGCTCCAGGATTGTTTTCTATAGGTATGTTTAAAGAGCAGGACTTCGTTTTTGTCATTAAAAATTACCCCGGTCACCCCAACCAGAAATTGACTCTGAAACAAACGCATGATAAACAGCTGGATATTTTTAGGAAGCTTTTTGAAAAGCGACTTCATAGCGCGTTTGAATCTTGGGGTTCGATAACCGTGGAGTTATTTTTAAGCCGTTCGTTTTCCAGCTCCAGTTGGTGGATTCGTTTAGTCAAACTAACGATGTCACTGTTGCCTTGTTTGATTTTATTGTCTTTTCCGTGCATAGCGAAGGCGGTAAAAATTGAATGGACAAGATAAATAAGAAACGCCAAGCCCAGTCCCGTGAGAAGAGAACCAATGATGATATAGAAGAGGGGAATGTCAGAAAATGTATATGTTCCAAGGTGTAATGGTACCAGCATCAAATTGTTTTGCGATAGATACGCCATGATTGCACCAACAACTAATAAAAAGATTAGTTTAAGCATTAGTGAGTAGTATACACGCTATATTGATACTCGACAAGTACTACATCTAGTTGTAGTATATGAAGTATGACAACTAATGACAAACAACGGGTAACCCTCTTTGTAATCCCAGACTTATTAACACACGCCCGAGCGCAAGCTGTCGTTGAAGGACGGAGTTTAACTGATTTAGTAGAAAAGGCGTTATTGAAGTATCTACCGAAGGCAACAGTAATAAAGAAGGTTGATATAACCAAATAAAGGAGGTGAAAAAATATGACGCAACAACAAGACACGGAAGTACAGGAAGTCACGAGCGTGTCGGCTCCTACCACCTCCCAACAGGTTGTGCGGCGGACGAAAGTCGTGAGGCCGGGAGTTACTACGGAAACACCACAAAAGACGTATGAAACGAAAAAAGCAATATTCCGAAGCTATCAAGTGATATGGTACATCGTGGGAGTTATCGAAGTACTTCTTGCATTTCGGGTAGTACTCAAGCTTCTGGGAGCAAATACGTATAGCGGATTTACCAATTTTATCTATACCATCAGCGGGCCGTTTGCACTCCCTTTTGCTGGAATTTTGGGGACTTCCGTTAGTTCAGATATGGTTTTGGAATGGTCGACGCTTATCGCGATGGCCGTTTATGTAGTCCTAGCCTACGGGATAGTCGAACTCTTGCAGCTCGTGAAACCAACGACACCGCAGGAAGTGGAACAAACAGTAGATAACCCGTAAGAAAGCCGCCAAGCGGGGCGAAGGGAGGTGAAAAATATATGACAACAATAGTTAATAGTCCAACTCCTTCGGGAGATAGCAATGGAGGCAGCAGCATGTTGATAGGAGTAGTGGTCCTTATAGGATTTGTATTGATACTTTTATACTTTGGGCTTCCGGTATTAAGAAATATGCAGCCGGCTCAGATCAATCTTCCGGCACCACAGATAGTTTTACCGGACAAGATTGACGTGAATGTAACGCAACCAAAGTAAGAAAAACACACAAAAAAGCCTGCCTTTGCTGGCAGGATGGAAAGTGAGGTGAATAAAGTATGGGCATTATTCTTTGGATTATTTTTGGAGCACTGGCCGGATGGATTGCATCCATCATCATGAAAACGGATGCCAGTCAGGGCACGATAATGGACATTATTATGGGTGTCATTGGTGCCATGGTGGGAGGGTTTCTCATGAGTTTGATTGGCCAAACAGGGGTAACCGGATTTAATCTGTACAGCATGGTGGTTGCCGTCATCGGCGCAGTGGTCGTCATTTATGTTGGCCGCATGATGCGGAATGGATAAAATGGGTAAAAATAGGATATATGATTGCCCGCCTAAGCTTAGCATTCGGCTTTACAGAACTATTCGTTCACGCCTCATGCAGCGCTTGGTCGGCGGGTCCAAGAAAGAGTAATTCCGTCAGAACGGAAAACTCTTTCTAAGAGGAGGTGAAAAATATATGACAGACTTACATCAAAAAAAAGCAGCAAAGAACTCAAATACAGTTGGTGCCATAGTAGCCGGAATTGCCGGGGTGGTCGCTGTAGGGGCTGCTGTAGTTGCTGCGGTGGTTATGAGTGATAAGAAAAATCAAAAGAAAGTAAAAGATGCGTGGGTTGGTGCAAAAGAAAAAGTTGGCGAGTATATGGATACAATAAAGTCACAACCGATTGTCGAAAAGAGCGTACAGAAGTTAGGGGAAGTAGTGAATGATACAAAAAAGAAGATAGAGGGGAAGGGATAAAGTAGGAATCGGATTGATAGCCTGTCTTCCCAGCCTTACTTTTCGCCTTACCTACTATTCGTAGCGCGGCTCAAAGAGCGGCCTTTAGAGGAGGTGAAAGATATGAATATTTCTACGACAAATTTAAGTCCTTTGGCGTCGTTGGTCTTTGGTATATTAATCCTTATTTTTCCGAGATTTCTTAATTATCTTATCGCCGGTTACCTGATTATAGTTGGCGTAATCGGACTAGGCTTGATACGATAAAAGTAGGACATCATAATTACAGGAGGTGATAACGATGAAAGGATTTACAACCAATATTGAAACAGCCACAAGAACGAATAGTAACTTCCGCAAAGTACTGTATACAGGAAAACACAGTCAGCTGGTGCTTATGAGCCTTCGGCCAAATGAAGAAATTGGAATGGAGGTCCATCCCGATAACGATCAGTTTTTCCGATTCGAACAAGGAGAAGGAAAGTGCATTATCGACGGAAACGAATATGTAGTTGGGGACGGGGATGTGGTAATTGTTCCGGCAGGGGCCAAGCATAACATCATAAATATATCCAAGACAGAGGAATTGAAGCTGTATACCATCTATTCACCGGCGCATCATAAAGACGGCATAGTGCGTGCAACCCGCGCGGAAGCCATGGACAACGAAGCTGAATTCGACGGAGTGACGACGGAATAACATTATTTAGACCATTCTGACAATCTAATTTCCTCACTCGACGAGGATTGCACCAGCCGCCATAAGTACTCCTCCGAAGTGAGCAATTATTTAGTTAATCTCGGGAGAATAGCGGCCAGCAGCGTGTCCATCCCTTCGTGCGTTTTGGCAGAGAGAAATACGTGAGGATAGGGGACCGTACGTTCGATGATTTTTTCTCTATTGAGAGCGGGAGCTGCGTCAATTTTATTGAAAACCAGTACGACTTTTTCCGGAAGTATTTTGAGCTGATCCAGAATTTCTTCTACAACGTCTACCTTTTCAAACATATCAGGATCAGATGCATCGATGACATGGAGGACGACGTCAGCGTTCACCGATTCCAAGAGTGTGGAGGTGAAGGCTTCGATAAGCTCCGGCGGAAGATCTTTGATAAATCCGATGGTGTCAGACACGACAACAGCTTTGCCTAGTTCGGGTATAAATATTTGTCCAACCGCGCTATCAAGGGTCGCAAATAATGCGTTTTCTACGAGATTTTTTTTGGGTCCGCCTCGAACAGCTTGACACTTCCTTCTCCCGCGTCTTTTTTTATCAGCCTTTCGCCATCAATTTTGCTATACTACCTTCATGAAACACATGGCCTTTCGCGAGACGATTTATACGCTGACGCGAAAAATTCCCAAGGGGAAGGTGGCAACCTATGGGCAGCTGGCAAAACTGGCTGGTAATCTCAATGCAGCTCGCGCAGTAGGGGTTTGCATGAAGGCGAATCCCGATGCGCCGAATACTCCGTGTCATCGGGTAGTAGCAGCTGATGGTAGTCTGACCGGTTACTCGGGAGCCGGAGGGATAACCAAGAAAAAAGCCATGTTGGTTTCCGAAGGAGTGTCGTTTTCCGGCGACCGTGTCAATCTTTTCCGTTCCCGTTGGCAGAGTAATAATTATTGCTTATTGGTATTGACACAGATACCTGGTATACTTTTATTATCGCAGACCTGATATGATTTGCGAAGAAGGATTTTTGAAAGGAGTTCTATGGCAACAAGACTTTTTGTGGGTAGTTTATCGTATAACGTAACAGACCAGATGCTTTCAGATGCATTTGCTCAGGCTGGTACGGTAGTATCGGCCAAAGTCATCATGGATCGCATGTCCGGCCGATCCAAAGGATTTGGATTTGTCGAAATGTCATCTGACGATGAAGCCAAAAAAGCCATTGAAATAATGAATGGAAAAGACCTAGACGGACGACCAATAGCCGTCAACGAAGCACGTCCCATGGAACCGCGCACTGGCGGCGGTGGGGGTGGATATCGCGGCGGTGGGGGTGGAGGTGGCGGACGAGGTGGATACGGTGGTGGAGGAGGCGGTGGGTATCGAGGTGGCGGTGGAGGCGGACGCCGCGATGATCGTCGAGACAACCGCGACAGCTCAGGCGGACGCGATTGGTAATTTCCTCAATGTTCTGTTTTTTTCCTGGGTTAATGCGATAGGCTGGGGTACTGACCAGAAGGAGTCGGTATGGCTGGTTCGAGGCTTTTGGCTTGCGCGTTGATGACCCGTTCGGAGATGATCACGTCGTGTTTGGCTTGTTCGGCCAAACTTAGTTTCGTCGTTTGTTTAAACGTAAACCAGGAGCACACTCCATCAGAAAGCGAAGCGGGTGCATATAATTTTTTCACTTTCACATAAAAGACATAATGGATTTTATTGAGTGCTTGGTAAAAATAATCATACACAGGGAAAAGGTTTTTGGCTTCAATGCGTATGTTTAATTGCTCATACAAGATTCGCTGGAGCGCTGTTGGTGCGTCTTCTCCTTGGCGACTGATGCCGCCGAACATATTCCAGGTAGACAAAGGATTTGTGCCAATGTGAGACTGTCGGAGAAGAATTTGCTGTGAAATCAAATGATAGAGGAACCCGCTTACATAAAATGGTTTATGCACACTATGAGTATAGCACAGTC
>JAGVFE010000011.1 GCA_020057765.1 Candidatus Woesebacteria bacterium
TATTCATAGGTTGTTGCCGGCCCTTCTCCATAACGACTGCTGGTCAAGTTATTGGCCGCATCATAGGTGAATTGCGTATAATTTCCTTCCCCATCGGTAATTTTTGTAGGATTGCCGTAACTGTCGTATTGATACGTTACTGCAATTCCTTCAGGATCGGTAACTTTTGTTAGATTGCCGTAGCTATCGTATTCATAATGGGTGACCGCCCGCGTGCCTTCGGGCCCCGACGCATCTTTTGTGGTCATATTCCCCCGCGAATCATAGGAATATACTGTTTGCCTTCCGGCGGCATCTGTCATCGTTTCTACACGATGAAAAACCGGATGATAGGCCATCGTCGCGTATATTTTTCCCGTTTCGTCGCTTATTTCCAGACAATTGGCGTATTTGTCGTTTTTCCACTTCTTTATGTTGCCGTTTATGTCCATTATACTGTCGACCATGTACACGTCATCATAGGTGTACCGGGTTATCCCGTTGTTGGAATCGATTATTTTCGTAATCGAGCCGCCCTGGTACTCGTAAACAGTGGTTCTGCCTCGGGTATCCTGAACAGTCGTTGTTTCGAGCGGAAAATTATAACTGTACAGGGCCTCGTTCCCTTCGGCATCGGTAAATTTCACACAGCAGTCATCTACATCGTAAGTATATTCTGAACGATTGCCGTTGGCGTCAATCACTGCGGTAATATTATGAACATCGTTGGGATCCGTGTATTCATATTCCCATTTGTACTCTTGCGGCCCGGTAACTTTTATCAAATTGCCGTTTTCATCGAAAAAATAATCATATTGTCCGGCCGGGGTAACCACATTTTTAATCATGCCGGAGTTCGCGTCATACGTAAAAATCAAGGACCGTCCGCTGTCATCAGAAAGACGAATAATGCGCCCTTCGGTATCATAATGATACGTGATACGGTTGCCGTTAAGATCCTCTATGTATTCAAGTCTTGTCGCACACACCGATCCTAAAGGAAAATATTCCCACGTTACGGAAAAATGATAGGTCTGCAAACCGTAGCGGTTTGTCCAATACTTCCAGGCAAAATCTCCATTAGGCAGCTCCACCAGCTCGGACCCGTCGCAAACCGGACCGGTATAGCTGCCATCCGTATTGCGATAATAGGTATAATTCAAACCATCCGGAAGCGTAATGATCATTTCATCGTCTCCGAACATAGGCGTAGAAAGACGGACCCAGTGAACTCCCTGCCATCCAAAACCGAAAGGAGTACTCCGCTCGCTGGCGCTGGAATACGATCGTTCCAAACGAAGCTCCATACCGTTGTTTCTACCTCTGCCCGAGATAATCATATCGACAACCGGAAGAACCAATTTCCCGCTGGTCACGCAGATGGGATCACGCGAAAGGCTGCAGTCCCCTCCTCCTATCCAATGGCTCATATTATCGAGTAAAATATTTCCGCCTTTTTCTACTCCGGGGAAAAGAAAACTCATGAGTTTTAACAAACCATTCGGAATGATTGGCCCTATATTGGCCATATCCATGTGCCAACCGCCCCAAGGGAGCACTCCAGTATCTCCTCTTGTCGCCCCCCCCTCATTGCCACCTTTAATCCTACTTGTTTCCACATACGTCAGCTGTTGATACATCGGCCCTCTGTCTTCTTCAAACGCTAATGCTTCACCGGTCCAGTGCCCGAAGAATTCATCAAAAGAAAGTTTTTTGTATCGCTGAGAATCAATGATAATAATCCCTTGCTCATCTTGTCTCTGCAAAACAACAAAATGGTTGCCATCCATAAGCAGAATTGCTTTGTGTCTAAGGTTCGCCAATGCTCCGATATCAAGCCGTAATGCCGCAAGCTTCGCGCCTTTTTTCTCTGCTGCCTGCTGTAATCCCAATAGAGTTGTCCCTTCTTTGTCTGTTCCGGCAGCATACGCAATCTCTTCCGGCGTAACGGAAATACCTTTTTCGGCCAATAATATGCTTAAACTGTCCGGCCCGCAGCGGTTATCCGGGGTAAGAACAATTTCTCCTTGCTTATTCTCTTCTGCATTCTTCTTAGCCACATCTTCCAATAGGGCAATCAACGCCATACCTTTTTCGGCATTTTCACAAAACCGGCCATTGGGATATTCTTTGAGTAAACGGGTAAATGCCGACTCGGCTAAGTCGTATTGTTCTTGGTAATAACGAACCTTACCGATATTTAACAACGCTTCCTCAATATAATAAGCAGCGCCTCCGTTTAGAACCTTCTCAAATTCGGCAACAGCTTCCTCATATTTTTTCTCTGAAAAATAGATTTTTCCTATTTCCAAACACAGCGGATAAACAAATTTTCCGTCTTTTATGATATTTTGCGCGTACAAAACCGCTTCCGCATAACCATGCTCCGGTTTTTTCCTCAATGCCTGGACAACCTGAACATGATTCCCCTCGGTTTTATAATAATTGGCCGCTCTGTCATAATCACAAAGCTTAAACCATACATCCCCTAATCCGTTATAATCTTTTACTTTTTCAAAATACCGGATTGCTTCCCGGAATTGGCTTCTTTTCAAAGCCAAACGCCCCAACCCCGCATTGTCGTTGGCTTTTCTAAAACATTCTTCCGCTTTTTCATATTCTCCGCGCTTACTATACACAAATCCCTGCCCCGGCAAATCATTTGCCTGTTCGAAAAGTTTCAGGGCTTCGGCGTACTGATGCCGGTTAAACTTTACGAATCCCAGGCCGGATAAATCATTTGCCTGGCTGAAACAATTTTCCGCCTGCTTTAAATCTCCGAGCCCCAGATATACGTTTCCCTGTAAAGACAGGTCATTAATCTCCTGCGCTAATCGCAGGGCTGTTTCATATTCTTTTTGCTGGGCATAGACTAAGCTCAAGCCGCCTTTGTCATTCGCTTTCGTAAAACTTTCGATTGCCTTTTGATATTCATGCCTTTTTAAA
>JAGVFE010000029.1 GCA_020057765.1 Candidatus Woesebacteria bacterium
AGACGAAAATGGCTTGTTTGTTGACGCGGGCTTCAGCAGAGATGTAGCCGATGGGCGGATAGATAATACAATTTGAAAATTTAGCGAGAATTTTCACATCTTCTGGCTTCATTTCGTCAGAGTGATCGAGAATGAACGTGATGTCACCTTTCGCTAACCGTTTTTCAAGAGCGGAAACATCAACCTGCTCCATGCCGGAAACATTAACAATAACAGCTCCCGGTTTGACAGAATTGAGGCGTTTGGCATCTAAAATTTTCTCAGTTTCTTTGGTAGTTAGAGCGTGGAGAGAAATAAAATCGCTGGTCTCAACGAGACTATCAAGAGACTCGTATTTCATGCCTTCTTTTTCGGCGTCTGGTTTGCGGTTTTTGGACCAATAAGAAACTTTGGCGCCAAACCCTAGGGCAATTTTAGCCACTTGGTAACCAATTCGGCCAAGGCCGATGATGCCGAATTTTTTACCATTAATTTCGGAGGCAAAAAATCCGTCACCGGAAAAATCGCCAGATCGAGCGGTTTGTTTCGCTTTTTCCAAATTGCGCAGATGTTCGAGAATGAGAGCAAAGACCCATTCAGCTACTGACTCAGTTGCATAGCCAGGGATATTACAAACGGTGATGTTGCTACTTTTGGCGTGATTTAAGTCGACAGTGCCAGTACCGGTGGCAAGAAGACCAATATATTTGAGCTGTGGCAAACTGTCGATCAAGGTTTTATCAACCTTGTTAAATCGGCAAAAAAGACAATCAACGTCCTGCGACGACGCAAAGACTATTTTTTTTCCCCCCCGGTTAATTTATTGATTTTGCCCCAAATGTCTTTATCTAGGTTTGACTCGCTAAATCCAGTAACTAAAATTTTTTGAAACGTTTTCATTTCAAATTAATTATACCACTTTTAATAATTCGGAATTGTTAACAACGCCCGCATAGTCTGCCTGTTTTTTTATTTCGGTAAACAACCACAGCGGCAGCCGCAAAAAAATTGTTTTGTATGGAGTTGATGTTGGCTTTGTATTACTCATGAGATTTTAATTCTTGCGTTTCTTGATTAATTCTTCAGCCAAAACAAATCCATTTTTTATATACCCTCGGTCGAAAGAAAATATGAAGTCGACATGCAGACGTTTTGCTAAAACCATGACGCAACAGTCACAAAGGGAGTGATCTTTTGACTGCTGCTTTGCCAATAACTCCTGGGCCATGCGCATATCGTTGCTTCCAATGCTTTCTGTGATTAACTCCCTCAAAAAAGATGACAGCGATGTTTTCATCCCTACCAAGCCAAGCCGTTTCAACCCAACAAGGGAAAATTCAGCAAGAGTTGCAGGAGATATGATAAGAGTTGCATTTTGAATTTGAAAATACCGCGAAACGACCATTGTCCGAGCATGGAGTGGGTCGTCAGCCATGACTAGCCCAAGGAGAACATCAGTGTCAACGATACTGATCATAAATACGCTGAAGGTCTGCTTCAGCTGCTTCTGCAGCGTACTTCGTATGATTTTCTGCAAGATCCTTTGGCGCACCCTTGCCCCATCCCTCACGCTCGGCAAGCTTGGCGAGCGCAAGTAGCCCCGTGGCCGCATTCTTTCCTTTCTGTTTCCGATCTTGGCGCAATCCCCGATCGGTATAGGTCCGCAGTAAATCCGTAATACGAACACGGTCGACTTTTGCCTGAAGGCTTAAGGCCGCATACATATTTGTCTAACACTATCGACCATGTGCAGAAAGAAAATAATCGCGTGAGGCATATATGGCTTTTACAGAAGCATTCCCAAGTCGACCCGCATATCTTTGGCTACTATTTGGATGTTTAGCTGCTGCCAAGAGAGGCGATTCAGACTTCACGTTTTCCATCGGGAAGTCATGCTCACATGCTGTCTGGGTATGTACGTGAGGAAGGACAAAGACAGTTGAGCACGCACGAGTTGCAGTTTGGGTTTTGCGCTTTGCACACGGCGCGCCCGTGATCGATGAGTAAGTACGTCAATTTGAACCAATCTTCTTTTGGTACCGATTCCATGAGTTGGCTTTCGATTTTAACCGGATCAGCATCTTTTTTGTAATCAATCAATTGTTTCTTCCCCCCGATCGTTTCCAGATCAACGAGGCGCAACCGCTGGCTCAAGCGCGAGACGTGCGTATCCACGGCTATCCCCTCCACCACCGCAAAGGCATTACCCAACACCACATTGGCAGTTTTACGCGCGACCCCGGAAAGCGTTAAAAGCTCTTCCATTGTTGCCGGCATCGTGCCACAAAATTCTTCTTTAACGTGTTTGGCTGTAGCAAGGATATTTTTTGCTTTATTGTGATAAAAGCCAGTGGATTTTATGTCCTGTTCAAACTCGGCTAGATCGGCATTCACGTAGTCTTCGAGCGTTTTGTATTTGGCAAAGAGTTTCTCCGTGACCTTGTTCACCATCACATCAGTACATTGAGCTGATAAAATGACAGAAACCAGAAGCTCCCAGGGGTTCTTGTATGTGAGGACGATTTTGGCCTCGGGATAGGTTTTTTTTAGTACATCAATCGCCTTGCCTAAGCGTTTTTTTCTCTCTTCAAGTGACTCAAGTAACTCTCCCATTGCACTTTTCCCCCTTTCCTGCCTACACTATAGCATATGACTTGTCTTCAATTCCCGCATTTTACCCGAAAATTCTCCGCATCGCTTGTTTTCTACGGCCAAAACAGCCTCCTGTGGACTGGTTTGACGCTTCTTTTTTTGGTCAATATCTACGCCAAGGTCAATCTGACGCCCAGCTACGAAAAAGAGCTTTTGCAGATGCTCCAAAAACCTTTCTCTTCCCTCGCTCACGAGACCCTAGCGCAGAACTTCTGGCAGCAGGGACTCATTTCTGCCGCCCAGCGCGAACTTCGCCTGGCACAGACCTTGCCGAAGGAAAACAATGTCAGTGTTTTGGGTGCATCAACCGAGGATGAGCTCATTGCTTGGACCTCCGAACCGGCCCTAGTAAAAGCATCGTATGAGTATTGGAAAACAGTCGTTTCTGCCAAGCCCGACTACCGCGACGCCTATATTTCGTTTGCAGCGGCAGCCTATCAGTTGGGGTTTCTTGATGAAGCAAAAACTGCAGCCCAAACGGCAATGAATCTTAATCTAAATAATCTTGAGACTGCTAGACTCGTAGAATTTTTTGGGAAAACTAAATAACGAAGAATTTTATTCTTTTTTTGCCTCTTCCTTTTTCTCTTCTGCTGGGACTTTTTCCTCCGTGGCTCCCTCTTTGCCTTCCGCGGCCTCTTCGGCTGCTGGTGCAGCTTCTACTGCAGCAGTGGCTGCGGCTGCGGCCTCTTCGGCTGCCTGTTTTTCCGCTTCTTTAGAAATGAGTGCACCAATCTTGACCAATGTTAAGTTGAGATCCGTAAGAATGCTGACACCGTCAGTTGCCTTGAGATCTTTCACTTTTAGCTCCGCGTCAATGTCAGCAAGAGACGAAACGTCGACGGTAAACTTCTCCGGCAAATCGGTCGGCAGTGCTTCAACTTCCACTTCGTCGGTGATGGTCAGAAGCACGCCAATTTTGTTGGCAACTGCAGCCGACTCGCCGGTGAATTCAACCGGAACCTTGGTGTGGACTTTTTCTTTGAGGTCTACTTGGTAAAACTCCACATGCAAAGGATTTCCACGAATGGGATCAATTTGTACGTTGTGGATGAGGACGGGATGAACGTCTTTGTTCAAAGTCAACTCAACCAACCCAGATTCCCCTGCCTCTTTATACACCTTGGCAAAATCGTCAATCGTAACCGACAGAGAAATGCTTTTGACTTTTTTACCATAGATAGTACCCGGAACGAAGCCCTGTTTTCTTAATTGCTTAACTTTGCGACCAACGAGGCCTCGTGGAGTTGCGGTTAGTATATGTTTTTTCATGATTATTTCTGAAACCGAATGGTAAACTGTTTGTTCTCAGTGAGACTTGTATTGTACTCGAGCCTGGCTTGATTAGCAAGAAATGAAAGCTTCCCCTCGACTATCTCTCGGGGTTGCCAAAAGATGGGAAACGTCACGTCCACAATCACGTCGGTGTTGAGGATTCCGGGTTGTTTTTGCACAAACAAATCATAGACTCCCCTGTTTCCAAGAAACGTCAGAGGCACTTGCCGGCGATACGAGACAACCAATTGACGGTGTTGACCGCGGGGCACATCAAGGGCAATACCAAGAACGCGGCTATCACCACCGTCTTCGTTAACCAAATATGGCAGCTCAATAGATCCTTTCCTTTTACTGCTTTTTTCCGCAAGGCCTACGCCATCAAGCGTCACCGACTCAATGGTCACATCTGCCGGCACAATCAAACGGCCATAAACCCGATAGGTTCCCCCTCCGGATTTGGGATCATCGCTGGGCGACGTATTGGTCAGTGTTACCCCCATCGACTCGGTTGCCAACCCATCCTCGGCAAAAACGATCTGGTGACGGATGGTGCGTTTGATGAAATAATTAACTTTATTGACGGACAAATTTCCCTCTACCCACAGGAGACGATCCGGCAAACAATTGCTCCCCTCCCCGATGCATAATCCCGTTGTTTTAATTCTTCCAGCCCACCCTAGACGATCCACCACCGCCTGCGACTGTGGATTGGCAAACCATAATAAAATATTGCCCTTGCGAAATGCATCAATACCCACGCGCAAGAGTGCCGGGTCAAGTTTTTTGGCGCCGGTTATTTTGGTCAACATCGCCGTTGCGAGTGCGCCGAGAAAATCTTTTTTCTGCGTCGATCCGGGAAAAAAGTTTGCCTGCGTATAGTAGATCGATTTGCCAAAAAAATTTTCTGCCGTAATCCTGTCATTGTAGTCGGCCAAATCGATGGGACCGGCAGTTTTCAGAAAATTCAAAAGAAGTGGCAAGTTGATGCCGATAACTCCATCGACGGAACTACCGGACTCTTTTTCATAAAACCATGCCGCCCGCGCCGCTGCCACAGAGAAATCCGGATCCCAGTTGGAGTCGCGCAAATACCAGTGTTCCTGAGCTAACAATTCGGCAATTGGCGCTGGCGGATCAACGTGACCTTTCAGTTGTCCATCCAGCGCATAGACATCTTGGATGACAAGGTCCGCTATCCGTCCATCTTCCATTGAAACGGTCGCGACACTTCCGATGAATCCGCCGGTAGGACGCAGTTCCATGCTGTTTTGCAAAAGCAGAAGATACGTTTTCTTTTCTTTGAAACCGGCAATGTCGGGGTATAGCGTAAAGAGACTGCCGACTTCTTGCGTCAAGAGCCGTCCGCGGGTAAGTTGCCCTATAATTGCCTCCGATTTTTGTCGCACCAATGGAAGGACGAAGGGCCACGTGCGATCGAACAATAGTTGTGCCAATTCGCTTTGTGCCAACCCAAGCGAACCGGACAATGCCAATAATTCTTCTTTGATTTGATCCGTGGCAATTGCCGGCGAACCGAAACCGGCAACGACACCCAGAGGTGCCACCATCGCCGATGCGGCAGCTTTACCAGACCCAACCAACACGGCACCGCTTTGTTCTGCGTCAGCCATCCGATGAAAAAAACTCATGAGCCGTTCTTGCCCGCGGAACCACTCACCCACGCCCATAAATTGAAACGGCAATGCAACAATATGTAAAACGCTCCCCGCCTGATCAGCCCAGTGGTGAACCAAGACAGCGGTGTTGCCGGCATTTTCGTTTTCTCCGCTGCGGAGTTGTTTTTCCCCTAACAACAAAAGCCCGCCGGCAACCGAAGTAGTTATCACATACCAGATTATTGGTGCAAGAAAACACAAAAAAATAATCAGTCCGATTTTTAGTGCTTGCCGATTGCCTGATAATCTGTTTTTCTTGGCTGGTTCCTCGGGTTTCTCTCTTTGCATTGGCAGTTGCCTTGTTCCAAAAATATTTGCGATGGAGTCAGCAATGCGTTGTTTGTCTACTTCTTCAAAACGCCGCATCAATTTTTCTTGAGGTTTTTCTTTTTTCTCCTTTGATTCTTCTTTATCCTGAACTCTATCCCCTATACCCCCAACCCCATCTTTTGATTCCTCAAAGATTTCTAGTTTTTTGTGACTCGTAAAAAAAAATGCAAACAGTTGGCTGACCCCACGTGAGTTGAGTGGTCTGACCCCGACGAGAGCGGTTTTCCCGGAATGTTGCCGGGAAAAATTTTCTGCGGTTGCTGCTGTTTGGTCCGACAAAACCATGAGGCGCTTGGCGGCACCGATGGATTTGTTCGTAACGATTCCTTTCACGAAGTCTTCGTCGCCGTAGACGATATGATATTCCGGGATTGACGGCGTGCTTTCGTTGACGAAAACCACACAACCAAACGATGTTAAAAATTCCAGGATAGGGACGCTGAGCTCTTTGTCCTGCACGTCCAGACGGGCTATGGTGGTAACACCTGAAGTGTCATCGATGGTGTGACTGCTGGCAGGAGTCATATGAAGAGATGGCCCCATTATTGCAGAAGGATCAACCGAAAACAACAGAAGAGGGATATATGATTGTCGTAAGAAAACATAACTTCATGTGAGAAGGGTTACAAAAAATTATCCAGTTCCCTATTAACGAGGGCATCAGCGTGGCGATTTTGTTCGCGCGGAACCGAAGTATAGGCGATCTGTCCCCCAACCTCTTGTTCAAGCATTCTTGCTTGTATAAGGAGTTGCCGCAACTTCGCATCTTTTACTTTAAAGAGTCCGTTGAGCTGATTGACGACGAGTGTTGAGTCAAGAAAAAATTGAATCTCCTTATTCTCTCCTGCTATGTTTTTGACTTCTCGAAGTGCTTCCAGCACTGCCGTGTATTCCGCTACGTTGTTCGTCGTCTCCCCTATCCTCCGAGCAATTTCGATTGCTCGTCCTGAGCGAGCAGAGCGAGTCGAAGGATTTCCTTCAACGACTTCTTCAATAACCACCCCAATCGCCGCAGGTCCCGGATTTCCCCGCGCTCCTCCATCGGTGTGAATGATAAATTTCATATGCTTGAGTCTCGAATATATCGAAAAAGAAACAACGAAGAAACTACCAAAACGATTCCTTCAGATAAAACAGTTATCCATGCCGCGGCCATCATACCGTAGGTTGGAATAAATATTACATAAGCAAGGACAGTCATGACCATTGATACGCCGTAAATAAACAGCAGGGCTGTCTGTTTTTTTAAGGCGATGATGGTCCACATCGTTAAACTCGTCAAAAAGAAAAAAGGAAGACTCAAAGATAACACCCGAAGCACGGGTACGCTGGCAGAAAAATCTTGTTTAATGAAAGGCAACAGGGGAGCGGTAGCCCAGAGGACAATGGTGAATACCATGGAACTAGGGAACAAAATCCAAAAACTTTTTTTGAATATTCGTGTCTGGTTGGCATTTCGTACCATGAGTGCAAAAACACTGTTCATAAAAAAAGTGGGTACCACCAACGGAAGCTCAAAAAATTTATACGCCAATCCATAAATACCAACTTCTGCTGTCGTTCTCGTCAACGTCATGATGAGGCTATCGATTCGGAAATACACCACGTTAAAGATCAAGGTCGCCCCAAGCGGGACGGCGGCAATAAGGAGCGATCGCGCCATGGGTCGATTGAAAGAAGGGGAGAGAGATTGTTTGAGCCGTCGGACAAAAACCAACGCGAGTACCGCGGTAACTATCGACCCAACCATCAGTGCGATCACGCTTCCGATCGTTCCAGCCGCCGAGGTAAAGACCCCGGCTGCTATCCAAATCAAAATGAGAGAAACCACCGACCCTACGCCGACGGCAATTGTGGAAAAACTGTAACGCAGCTGTTTTTGAAAATACGCGTTGGCCGTCGTGAGCAACGCTTGAAAAATAATTGTGGGAGAGTAGAGGATGATACCGAGTCGCACAAGACCAGTAAACCCATCAGTGCTGCTTTGCGGCAAAAACGAAAGCACGGCAATAGCCAGAAACATTAACAACATGCTTCCCACAAGGCGTACTCCCAACAATACGTTCCAATCTTGTTCTTTTTCATGTTGTAAATAGATTGCATTCAATCCAAAATCCGCAAAAAGGAAAAAGAGCGCAACGTACGTGATAATCTTTGTGAAATCTCCATACCCTTGGGCCCCAAACGCGCGGGCAATAAGAATAGTTATCAATAACGTCGTACCCGCTGTGGCCACTTTTCCTAAAATCTGTGCAAACGTATTGGAGGCAATCGAGATGAAAGTGGGGGACAATCGTGGAAACGAAATCATTTGCCTATTGTACGGTCAGTTTGTATAAAACTCAAAGCAAGAAACAGCGTGAGCAATAATTGCCCTTGCTGGAGGGTGAGGGGATAGTGATCAATGAGACCGAGCGCGAGAATAGAGAATAGAGAATAGAGAATAGAGAAAGATTTTTTTCTCGCGATCTGCCACAATAGCCATAGGAAAAAAACCAGTCCCACAATCCCTGTCTCCGTTAGCACGAGTAGATAAATATTATGCACCGGCTGAAGAAAATACACCGACCGGGAGGGGAGCGCCTTGGGTAGTTCAACGAGAAAATTTCCGAGACCAACGCCAACAAGCGGGGACTCTTGCCAAATTTTTACTGCCGCGGCATTGAGCTGTTGACGGACGACGACGGACTCGTCGGAAAAGTTAGTAGTCAGTAGAAAGTAGAAAGTAGCAAGGGAAAATATCAAAAAAATGACAATAGCCACCTTACTACTAACTACTTGCTGCTTTCTACTGGCAATCATCAGAATGATTGCGATCACCCCTACAACAATTGCACTCCGGCTAAAAGTTAAAAACATTGCAATTGTCCCCAAGGCGATTGTTGCTATTTTAAAAAATGAAAGCTTCTTTGTTTGATTGGAAACCATCAATGGCAATGTCGCTGCTAAAAATCCTCCGAGGACATTGGGGTGGGGGAATGTCGCGTAGGGCCGAAGGAGCTCCTGCCCAAACCAGACTATCCGCGCTATCCCCGGCGTATCTACGCGAAACGTCCGCTCGCCCAGCCACCACAGTGGGCCGCCGACGGAATGCTGGAGAAAAAATTGGGCAATTGCGAGAACTGAAGAATATAAAACTCCAATCGATAAGGGAAAAATGACGAAAGCAAGGCTTGGTTTGGATTTGACGATATACCAACCAAGTGCCATAAGCTCTGCGACCTTCAACCATTTGTAAAGAGCAACTGGTTTGTTTACGGCAACAGCAATGTTAAAAATTACAAACAAAATAGTTGCGAACAAAACCAAATGCTTTCTTTTGAAAATTGAAAATTTATTGAAAATTGAAAATTTTAAATTGTAAATTAAGAAAGATCCTACCGTAAACAAAATAAGGAGGTCAGTCAAAAACAGAGTAGGCGAGAGGTAATCCACTCTCCTCCCCAGCACCATTGCCCAGTCGGGCCAAAAATGATAACCCAATTGTGTCGGAAAAAGGGTGAGGAGAATCCAAAAAAAAATTCGATGCCACTTCATGGAGCGATGATGGGAAGATGGTGCT
>JAGVFE010000022.1 GCA_020057765.1 Candidatus Woesebacteria bacterium
CAAATGCATCTCGAGACATACCCTCTTGCATCGGTTGGATGAGATTATAATTTTCTGTCATTTGACGGATTCTCACTTTCGCTTCTTGTGGCGTCATGTTCATTCCCAAGTCAATTTGTGATCCATGATAAAGACTTGGGTCAACGGGGTCTCTTGTATAAACTGTCACAAATCGAACTCGTAATATTCCATTTTCTGTAACGTGTTCTGGCAGTAAAATGATATCTGCTCCGGATTTAGCCAGATCATTAGCATGCCGAATAGTTTCCATTTCAATGGGAACCCTTTCCTTTATTTCATTACTCACTTGACCGCTAAAACGACTCGTCAATGGTTGCTCTGTCAATTCAAGTAAATCATCACCTGCAACTGTCGCTAAACCTTTTTCAGATAAGCGTACGTCCCACTCTGGCACAGGCTGCCCGCTTTCTTTCGCTCTATAATGAGCCATGTTTGTTTTCAGATATTGCCGTGCAAAACGCTCTCCGTGAAGGTCTTTATTCTCAACATATTTATCCATTTCAAGCTGTCTGTTAAATTCACATCCGGCCATATATTCCTTCCATCAAAAAAACCTTCTCCAACGAGAAGGCATGCAAAACACTTGCCCTTTGCTCGAAGGATGATGCGAGATTGGGTAGTCTGGCTATACAGTTGCGGCACAGCCGTGGAATTACACCACGATTCCCCCAATCAACCCATTCGATTTGACTCAGGGTTGATACTGAGCGTAGTCGAATGTATCAAGTTTTTCTTTTGTTCCAAATAATTTCCGTTACGTTTGCGTCCTTATTTATAATCCGCGCCAGAGTAAATAGCAAGTCCGAAAGGCGGTTGAGATACTTGATGATTGATGGATTAATCTCTTGTCTTTGTTTGAGCGCAATGACTTGTCTCTCGACACGGCGGCAAATGCTTCGCGCCAAGTGAACTCGTGCCGCATCAGTGGAACCTCCCGGAAGAATAAAATTGGCAAGCTCCGGCAGCTCTTTTTCCCATTCGTCTATCTGCTTTTCCATTTCCTCAACTCGATTTCCAATATCAGCAAGGTCACTCTTCCGCCCCGCTAACGTACTCCCAATCGTAAACAAATCTTCCTGAATTTTTTGAAAAATTCCTAAGTCCTGAGTCTTAAGTCCTGAGTCTATTAACCCCATCCAGCTGTTGAGTTCGTCTATGGATCCATACACATCCACAAGCTCCTCGCATTTAAGTACTCGTTTGCCGCCAAAAAGGGCGGTTGTTCCATCATCGCCGGTACGGGTGTAAATTGGCATGTTAACATTCGGAGTATCCGCACGAGTAGCATTTCTTGCAGCTTTCTTCAAAAACCAAACTTCCCTCCCCGCAACTGGGGCAGAGGTCTACGGTTACCATCCGTTTTTCTGTTGCCACCATCTGCTGGGTCGGAACAGTAAATGGTTTCTCTGCCGGCTCTACCGTAGGGGGTTGAAAAGACGGTGCATCAACATGCCCGTTGGTCCCGTTTATTAAATGTCCATTGCCGTTGGTTGCGGCAACCTGTTGGTCGTTCCCTTTTCCAAAAAATCCAAAGTGCCGGTCGATGACTTTGGCTACCGCATCCGGCAAACTCCGCACGCGGTTTTCCCCAAATCCCAATGAACGGGTTCCGCCAATGCCAATGAGTTCAGCTGCAATTTTCCTCACCCGCTCCATCGGCGGGAGGGGAGAGGCCATTCGAAGAGACAAAGAAATAATGCGACCCATGGCCTCTGCCATCGCCGTCACATCGCTTCCTGCCTTGCCCACGTTAATAAACATTTCAATCGGTTGATAACCGCCATTGGTATTAATGGTGATATACGCTTGCCCTACCGGCGTTTCGACTTGATAGGTAGAACCATTGACGACCATCGGTCGGGGTTTTACTTCGGGAACGTATTGCGTCCCGACTTTCACCTCACCGTTGACTTCTGCTTTCTTGTTTTCGGTGGCAACGGTTGCATCGGTACGCGTCAACACTCCTTGTCTGCTTCCCTCGCGCATGTAGGCAATTCCTTTGCAGCCCAGCTCATAGGCCAATGTATAAAGACGCTTGACGTCCTCTATCGTGTGGCCCCGCGGGGCGTTGACGGTTTTACTGATGGATGCGTCGACATATTTTTGAATACTGGCTTGCACATAGACGTGATCCTCCGGAGTTAAATCGTTAGCCGAAACAAAATAAGACGGTCGATCTTCGCGGGTTGGCTCCCTGCCGTTGGCCTTTTTGAAATTTTCCACCCACGCATCATACAGAGGGTGCCGGATAATGTGTTCGCCCATCCGGTCCCTACGGATAAATTCAAATTCGTACACCGGCTCAATACCGCTGGATACTCCGGCCAAAAGCGACGTCGTTCCGGTCGGGGCTTGTTGCAAAATCACGGAATTTCGCACCCCGTGCTTTTTCATCTTTTTCTTTATTTCTTCCGGAAGTTCTTTGACAAAGTACCCTTCAAGATGTTTCTTGATGTCGATTTTCGGAAACGAGCCTTTCTCTGCCGCTATATCCACCGACGCATCGTAGGCCGCATCTCTGATAGTTTTGTAAATTTTATCTATAATGGGCAAACTTTCCTGAGAACCATAGCGCAGTTTCATTTTAATGAGCGCATCCCCCAGCCCCATCGTCCCTAACCCAATTCGTCGCTCGCCCTTGAGTTGACGATCTTTGATTTCGTCAAACACATAAAAGTCCGCATCCACCACATCGTCGGCAAACCGCACGCCCATCTTGGCTATTTCTGCAAGCCGGACGTAGTCCATATCGCCGTTCTCGTTTACGAGAGCTGAAAGGTTAATTGAAGAAAGGTTGCAC
>JAGVFE010000102.1 GCA_020057765.1 Candidatus Woesebacteria bacterium
CATGCCTAGAGTTTATGTTTTCTTTATAGCCAATGCAACAAGAAACGGTATCGGCAGGAGCCCAAAGCCCAGCCACTAGAGGAGTTTTTGCAGATATTTCGGCGTCAATTTGATGTCGTTGAGGATTGCCCGAAGCAGCCCTTTTCCGATATCTTTGCCTGCATGAAAAGGGATTACCGTCGTTCGGCCGTCGGGATGTCTGAAAAAGATGTGAGCCCCTTCCTGACGAACCTTTGAAAATCCCAAGGAATTGACAATTTTAATAAGCTTTCTTGCCTTGAGTATGGGCAATTGGCTCATAGGAAGCGTGGAGTCGGTACGAAGATATCGCTCATCCCGAAGAAACGCGGCGTCTTTTGTTGCGTAAAGTCTATACTATCACGATAGCTTTCGTCCTCTTCCGCGACGTCTAGACACAGACGAATAGCCTCTTCAATGTTTTTTATCGCTTCTTCGTAGGTTTCCCCTTGGGTGTGGCAGCCGGGGATGGCCGGTACGTCGGCCACAAACATGCCGTCTTCATCCTGCATGATAACAACTTTGAAGTTGAAAACATTTTGTTTCATATGACATCATTCTAGCATTTTTGCGTTCGAGAACGCAATATCTGATCCTCAACGTTTTCGAAGAATGAACATAAGTATGAACGGGATCGGCAAGATCGCCAACCCCAGCCACTGGAGGAGTTGAGGGAGGAAGAAAAGGACGATGGTTGTTGGTTGTGAGTTGTTTGTTGTTCGTTCGTGGAGCGGCCACGCATTTGCCCAATTGTTGACGAGCACGTGGTCTTTTAATGGATGAAAATAAGGAAACATTGGTATTTTTTCCCACGCCGCCCAGCCAGCGTGAAAAGCTTGGTTGAGAATGAGCGTTTTTTGCATTGTCGCATTGACGCCTTGACGCATTGACACTTTGTAGTACGCTGGATTCGGATGATTAACCACAACATCAGTATGTACGTTTGTTGGCGGACTTGCTTGACTGGGTATCCTCAGGTGGACTAAATCAGTATATGGTAGTTTATAGAAACGGATGCTTTTGATATTGTTGACCGTCTCGTATTTCCCAATTGAATCGTTGGAAAGATAGACAGAATAGCCCAGTCCATCGGGAGCCAGCGGGGGAAGGACAAAATAGGAGGTATTCCAGTTGTTTGTTGACAGGTATGTCTCCAGCTCGACGTGTTTTACCGTTTCATTGATGAAGGCGATAAGGAGTGGTCTGCCGTTGACATGCCGACTTTCAACGGAAATGATGTAGCCGTCTTTGTGGGAAAGTTCGGGTACACCAAAACTCAAACAAGCACGTTGATTCAAGCTTTGGAGTCGCAAAAAACCTTCAGTTTCCTCGGTTGCCGTTCCCGTTCCATTGTTGAGCAATCCGCAGGAAACCACGTTATTGGCTGCAAGTCGTCCGGCAGGCGAGGCTTCAAATATCAGATTATCAGATTTGATGAGGCCTGATATATCAAATTCACGCTCGTCCGCCGCGCGTTTCGTAAACAGCGACCGGAAAGGATAGACACTAGTTGTTTGTTCGACCTTTGCGACGTAGTCTCCGAGTTCCGCGTATGCCACATCATTGTCGGTCCGGCCATATGTGGGGGAGACCGTTGGCAGTTGACCGGTGAGAGTGATGAAATTATTCGATTGAGTTGATTTGACTTCGTAAAGCGTTAATTTCCCCCTCTCCCATATTTCCCTTATATCCCCGATGTCCCCAAGTATTGTTTTGGTCTCCTCAATAAAAAGCGCCCGGTTATTGCTTGGAGAGATAATATTTTCATCCAAAAGCACATAGCTGACGTCATATTTGTTCAACACAGACTCGACGGCAGCCGCATTTTTACTGTAGAGGGCTCGTGAAAGCTCCCAATAATAGTTCTCATTTTGTGCGCTCCACACGTCAAAAGCGCGGTCCATAATCGGTTGCTCGATGCCGTACCAGAGAAATCCTGATCCAGTCAGCCCCCATCGGGCATATGTCCATCCCCAGTACGTTGGTTGCGGCAGGTTTGCAATCCGTCCCAGCGGTTTGGTTTTCAGATACGAAAAAAGTGAAAAATAGTCCTGCGGTATATCTTGTCGCAGCGGATCGTAAAACAGTTTCCCCCCTGCAACCGGAAGGAAATGTATGAGCAAAAGGAGTATGGTTCCCACTGTCCCACAGGCAATAAGTGCACGCTTGAGAAAGAAGGGTTTCAGTTGTCCAATGCTCGCCAAGCCGACCGCCAGGAGTACGCTATAAGAAAAACCCGCAAGGATGCCCACTTTGGTGAAAGGGAAACGAAGCGCTTGAACAAAAAGCGGGACGGCACTTCGGAGCCAGTCATTGATTGTCGTAAAGGGCTGGCTGTCGGTGGTCAGCAGGGCGACTGCGAAAAGAAAAATGGCAACCACCCCAATAGTCATTGGTTTTTTACTCCGAAAGAGACTCCATGCTCCATACGATATAACCACAAAAACAATCCATGAGAGGATTATTGGAAACGGTTCGTCAGCAATTCTTCGCCATTGGCTTGCCACCGGAAGCTGGGTGTTTTTTTGCGGGTCCAAGTCAAACGTATCAAACCAAAAGCCCTTGAGTTGGACGGTATCATCAAATGTCCCGAATGCGCGGTTCCTAAGATATACTTCTTCTGTGGCCATTTGGTTGATTTTGGCATCCACGACGACGGAGGACTGTGTCAGAGTAAAGTAGCCAAATGGCAGGAGCCAGAAGGCATTGGTACAAAGCGTAATGAGCCAGATGAGCGTGACTTTTTTGATGGTACCGATGGATCGACGGAGCATGAGATAGCTTAGAGACAGGATGGACAATACAGCGAGGTAAACTAAAAAAATCGTCGGTACATATCCTTGGGGGATAGCCAGGACATTGATGGCAGTAAGAGCCAGGAAAGATTTTTTTGACGGGCGTTCCATAAAGCGAAAAAAGCCCCACACAAGCCACGGGAGAAAACCAAAGTGGGTCACAAACGGCTCAAATGGAACCGAAAACATCTGGAGTGTTGCCAGGTTAAGGAGATAAAAAAGTGCGCCCACGAGGGCAAAAAGGGAGTTTTTTGTTTTGACAAAAAAAATATCGTGCAGCAGAACATAGACCCCAAGAGGGCCGATGAGGAGCATGGAGAATGTCCAAAAATAGCGGAGGAGGTGCGTGGGCAGAACAACAGATGCGGCCCAAAGTATGAGCTGTCTGGGTAGATCCGCCGCATGCCCCATGCCGCCCAAAAGACCCAATCCTTGATACTCCTGCCAGACGGCAAAAAGTGAACGCTTAATATTGAGGGCAAAGTCAAATTCGGGGTGGAGATTGTCCCAACCGGTCAGCCACGTGCCGGATTGTACATTGGTTGCAACAATAATCAGCCACACGCTGACGAGAATACCCAGGGACAGGATGTGTTTGCGCATGATTATGACAGCGCCAGACGTGCTTTGGAAGCCGCGTTGTACACTGGTTGAGTAAGAACAGTATAGTATGCGTCGGTACAATTGGAAAATGAGCGCAGCTGAGCAAGGAGCTTTACAAATGTCCTGATTTTTCTAAAACGTTTGGCTTCCCCCATGGTTTCTATATGGCGGGGAAGCTTTGTAAGATCGTTCGGCAACAAAAGTGCCTTGGGAGACAGCTTTGCTTGGGCAAGTGCGCCGACCACATCATCTGTGAGCGTATAGTTTTTCATCGCCTCTGAGATAAGCAGCGGTTTTTGATGAGCCAGTGCCAAAGAAAACGGGCCCGAGGATGACATAACCGTCCGGTATGGCAAGACGACCAGATCAGCGGCGGCAAAATAGAGATCCAGCTTGTTATTTGGCACAAAACCCGTCATTGTGATATGGGGTTTTCCTTTGGCAAGGGCAGTAACGCCGTCAAAATAGGCTTGATAGTGGGCTTTATGCTGTTGGGTCATGCTGGGGCCACCAGCAATGATGAGTCGAATAGATTTTTTTCCTATTTTTTCAGGCTTGTTGAATGCTTTAAGGAGGAGATCCGTGCCCTTGTACCAGGTGATGAAGCCGAACGAAAGAATGACAAATTCATTGGTGTCTATACCTAGACGCGATCTACTTCGATGTTGCGACGGCAATCGATCTTTCGTTTCGATGCCGTGTGGGATCACCGTCACATGACGCATGGGTGCTAGGCCGGTGAGCCGCTTTCTCAAGAATTCTTCCAAGACGATCGTTTCGCCTGCAGTGTGCGTCAGAAGCCGATAGAACAACGGCAAAAGCGTTGCAAAGAGCCAGTATTGACGGGTGCCAAAGTGAAGTCCTAAATGTCCAAGTAAACTTGAAAGATCAGTAATGACCTGATGGAGTACTATCGTGACGTGCTTGCCCAAAATTTTGGCGGCGCCAATGAAAAGAGGAAAGAGCGACGTCACCCAAAAGTCTCCGTAAGAGGCAAACTCAAATTCAATGAGAACGCTATCTACTTTATCAAATCTGGCAAGTAGTTTGAGGAGGTTCCAGTAGAGAGAGAGTGAGTTTCGTTTCCACCCGCGAATCACGAGCATTCCGTCTTCCTCGTAGGTTTTGGCCGTGTCGAGGACATCAGCAAGCACGATAATTTTTCTATCTTCCCGATCAAGTTTTTTTGCCAATGGAAGCAGGGTGTTTTTTGCAAATCCCGCAACCCCGCCAATTTTTGCAGTGTGAACACCCTCCCCGCGGGGAGGGTAATTGGTAATCATCAGGACATTGCCTGGTTGGTTGTATTGCTCGACAAGCTTATGTTTTATGGTCATAGATTTTTTATTCCAACGATGTTGGTATATCCATGACGGTCGATTTCTTCATTAAACCTGGCAGGCGTATATGGCACAATCTGCTTGCCGCGCTCATCAATAATGCGCAAAGAAAAGTTGTGAGCGATCAGTGTTTGAGCAATGTTTGTCGATCTGGCTTCAAGAAAAACAGCTCGGAGTTTTTTGTTTTTTAATGTTTTGTTCATTCCCTTGAAAACATCACCCTCTGCTCCCTCGACATCGATCTTGATGATGGTTGGAAAAATTCCTTGCTTTTTTACCTCAGCATCAATCGTTGTGAGGGCAACCGTTAGTTTTTTAGCATTTGGTTGAGCCAAGATGCTATGTTCGCCGGATGAGGCAGAAGAGAGATAGAAGTCTGTTTTCCCTTTTTTTGCTCCAACAGCACATTGTTTTGTCTGACAACGCGCAAGTTTGTTTACGGCAATATTCTCTTGTAAGAGGGCATAATTACGAGGCTCTGGTTCAAAGGCCAGCACGCGGCCTTTTCCTTTTACCAGTTTGCCGGCAAGCGTTGTGTAATAGCCTACGTGGGCGCCAATATCAAAAACAATATCGTTTTTACGGATGAGTTTGATAAACAGTTGAGTTTCGATAGGTTCGTATGAACCGGTGCTGGCAAGATAAAGGCCCGGGCCATTGTCGCCTCGTTGAATTCGAAGTCTGATACCCAATGGGATGACTGTAATAAACGTGCCGGATTGAGTTATTTGATAGGGCCGTTTATAAAGCACGTGAAGGATCGGCAATTTCTTGCCGATTCCGGTGCCGATGAACGGCTTTGCAATAGTTTGAAGTATTTTTTGAATCATATTTCTTCAGTCAGCAACTCCTGCCGTAGTTACTGACTGGAGAAAACCGTGCACCCTATCTAAACTGTATCCTGCAAATTGCAGGGCAGAGAAGGGGGTGCACGGCACACATTCATATGTAGGTTCGTCTTAATGCGGCGAACCATTGTAGTTGTTGGTTGCTGAGCCGGGCGATTGCCTACTTGATCCAAAGGTCGACGCCTTTGGCGCAAGTCAAAGGGTAAGCGGTTTTCAACGCCTCCACTTTAGCTGCCGCCCAGGCGTAAACATTGGCGCTGGCGTCAACGTCGAACAGCTCAAATTTCGAGCGAACGGGCCAGGAAATCAACCCGAATTCGCCATCCTTTGGCTGAGTGGTCCAAATCATTGGACCGCGACTGACAATCAGATAACATGTCGTTGACCCACCGACATCGCCGATTGAGGGGACGTTGCCACGATCGCCAAAGATCAAGAAAATTTGATCGTTTCGGAGAGCGTGGAGTTCGACTTCCCTCGGCAAACCATCGGATTGATCATGATCTGCTTCGCGAACCCATCCGGGGTAGCCGGCAGGCGCGGGCAGCGCGGGATTGTGCGTCCAGCCCGTGCTAGCTTTCGTCGCGGGCGCTTTGGTCGGTGCGACAGTCGGTGCCACGGTGGGCGGCACTGCGGTCGGCGCGGTAGGCGCAGAACCCGGTGGTATCGGAAGAGTTGCACCAGCGCATGCCACAGTCGTGATTAGTACGGCGAGCAAAGCGACAAACAGAAACTTTTTCATTTGGACCCTCCTACTTCCAGTTTTGATGTGCGTACGCGGTCAGTGCGGCTAGCAACAGTACCAGAATGATTCCGATCAATAATTGCCAGGTTACCCAAGGCAATACAAAGATCAAGAATACGATGATCGTTGCTATTCCGGTTGTGATCCAGGCACCCGCGCGGTCGAACAATTTGCCTCCTGCCAAGTCGTTCGGCAAATCGCGCAATGGGACTCAGGGTCCATAATATGAACATGACCCCGAAAAACAGAAGCA
>JAGVFE010000051.1 GCA_020057765.1 Candidatus Woesebacteria bacterium
CAATTGCGGAGATAAAATTGTGATCATCATGCTCGTGGCTGATGGTAACGATATCGGCAGTCGTGTGCTTGGGAAATTTAAGACCAATGTCGCTCGTGTACGGATCAGTGACAACCGTGACGGTTTTGCCGCGAAGTCTAAATGACGAATGACCAAGGTAGGTAATGTCCATCTTGCTTTTTATACCAGATTCACCTATCCTATGGCAACCCCTGCCTTATACATGAACAAAGATGCATTGCTCGCAACCCTTATTGGCCTAGGCATGGGACTCATCATCACCGGTCTCATCGTCGTAGGACCAAAACTCGTCAGCGGATTGCCCAAAATATCTCTGCCAAAAGTTAGCCTTCCAAAAAAATCGCAACCCGTCGTTCCCACACCCACGCCGGGAGTGGTAGCTCTCAGCATTGTTAGTCCGGTTGCCGAATCCGTCATTGCCAAAGCAGAACTTCTTGTCTCCGGCACGGCACCTCTTGGCTCCATCGTGGTTGTCCAGGGACCAACAGATGAAGACGTAACAACTGCCGATTCCAATGGTAAATACGCAGGTAAAATTTTGCTTTCCGAAGGAAAAAATGATGTGACCGTGACCAGCTACGCGGCCAACAAACACGAGGCCCAAGCGGTGGTGGTCTATTACATACAATAATTATGAAAAAACTATTCGCAATCCTCATGGCTGTTGCATTTATTGCCTCAACTGTTCAGGCTGCGACAGCGACCCCGTCGTCCAAATTAGATGACCTCAAGGAACGACTGGCAACCAAAGTGGCGGAATTGCGTACGACCGAAAAGAGAGCTATCTTTGGTACCGTTAAAACGGTATCTGAAACAGTCCTCGTCGTCGAAACAAAAACCAAGGACGTAAAAATTGAGCTGGCTGATGAGATCAAGGTTGTCCAATATTTAAAAGGAAAACGAACAACTTTATCAATTTCTGATATTGAAAAAGGCGATGCCGTCACCGTCTACGGCGATTACGACACGACCCTTGAGTTACTCAAGGCATCATTCGTCCTCATTCAATCAGTCACTCCTCTTCGTGTCTCCGGCATAACCTCAGCCCTTGACCGTAAAGACTTCTCCCTCACCCTGAGCGGAGTCGAAGGGCAAACCTATACGATCGACATAGAAACAACCACCAAAGTTACCCGTTGGGATAAAACAAATAAATTTTCCAAATCCGGTTTTACCAGAATGGTTGATGGGGAAACTATCCATGTGGTTGGTACCGCAGTTCCTAAAAAAGAAAATAGAATCAGCGCCCTCCGAATCCTCAGCTTGGGTAGCCCGATCGGCGAGGTTCCGGCTTCACCCTCAGCCACCCCGACTCCATAAGTATGAAAGCAGATGAGAACTACCCAACTCCACACATGCGGCAGTTATTCACCGCAATCTTGAAACTTCGGAATGAAAAAGAGGCCGCTGCTTTTTTCCGTGATCTCTTAACGATTGCCGAACTCAAAGAAATTGCCAACCGCTGGCAGGCAGTAAAAATGCTGGGTCAAGGAAAATCCTATGTGGAAATTGCAGCCAAACTTGGAATGTCGTCTACAACCGTAACCAGAGTCGCTCACTGGCTGAAAGATGGCCTGGGCGGATACAAAACGCTGGCCAATCGCATTTTCCACAAATAAATTTCTCCCCTAATCCCCTGTTGACATCAATATATTAACGTGTTAATATGCTAATACATGAGCCAGATTTTAATCTTTGTCCCCGAAAAAATAAACTCCGTCGTTGATGCCGGAAGTTTCGTCGTTCTCCGTTTTCTCCCCCATCATCATACTCACTAAATCCCCTACGCGTGGTTGAGGCGAGGATTTATTTCCTTTTGTTCAATGAAAGCTATGAAAAATATTATTCTTGATGGAAATTCACTAACGATAGAGCGCGTGGTTGATGTGACTCGATTTGGGGCAGGTATCACCGTGCCACCTTCCGTCATCAATCGAATTGCCGCAAACTGGGAAGCAATCGCCGGTATGCTTTCCCGAGGAGACGTTATGTATGGGCTCAACACAGGGATAGGTGGGTTTGGCAATGTTGTCATTTCCAAAGAAAAAGCCGGGGAGCTTTCTACTCGAATGCTACGAGCCCATGCGTCCGGCTATGGAGATTTTGTTGATGTAGAAATTGCCAAAGCATCTCTTTTGCTTCGTCTCAATGTCTTTGCAAAAGGCTATTCCGGATTACGACCTATCCTGTTTCAAACATTTGTCGAAATATTAAATAAAGGTGTCGTTCCAATGTTTTATGAAAAAGGATCGGTTGGAACTTCAGGCGACCTTGCCCCTTTATCGCAAATGGGGTTAGTCGTCATTGGCGAAGGTAATGCGTTTTACCAAGGAAAAATCATGACCGGAAGCCAGGCTCTTAAAAAAGTCGGAATGAAACCGGTACCACTTGCGTATCGAGAAGGATTAGCGATCATGAACGGCTCCCAGTTTATGACGGCAATTGCTGCGCTTAATATTTACGACACCGAACGACTGATTAAGCAAGCGGAAATCGTCTGCAGCATGACAATTGAAATCCTCAATTGTGTAGAGAGTGCTTACAGCAAAGAATACAACGAAGTGCGTCCTTTCCCGGGTCAAAACACCACCGCATCAAATCTACGACGACTCTTTGAGGGCAGCCAACTCATGCAGCAACCCAAAAAAGTGGTGCAAAACGCGTATTCCCTTCGATCTGTTCCGCAAGTAGTGGGAGCAGCCCGTGATGCGCTTGATTACATACGTCGTATAACGGAAATTGAAATGAACGCAGTTGCTGACAATCCAATATTTTTTACCAAAGAAAAAATATGCAGAACCGGTGCTAACTTTCACGGCGCACCGATTGGATATACACAGGACTTACTTGGAATTGTCATAACGGACCTGGGTAATATTTCTGAACGCCAGACAAATAACTTGATGGATCCAGCCTGTTCCAAAGACCTGCCGGCCTTTTTAGTAAAAAGTGCAGGGCTGGACTCCGGACTCATGATTAGCCAATACACACAAGCAGCACTTGTTTCAGAAAATAAAATTTTGGCAAGCCCGGCAAGTGTCGATTCCATCCCTGTGTCGGGAAATCAAGAAGACCACGTATCTTTTGGCACGATTGCCGCGCGCAAGGCGCGCGAGATTATCAGAAATACGGAGGCAGTGATAGCCATTCAGCTGCTTGCAGTGTGTCAAGCGTATGAATTTCGCCGTCCGCTTTTACCCTCAAAATCGTTCCAGGCCGTCTACGATCTGGTCCGCTCTGTCAGTCCAAAAATTACGAAAGACCGGGCATTTTATAAAGATATTGAAAAAATGGTCCCGCTTATACGAACATCAAAAGTTCTTGAAACCGCGGAAAAAATCGTGGGTGAACTTGAATAATATGAACACCTTTCTTATGACCGTCGGTATCGCAATACTTTTTGGCGCCTATGACTTGTTTATTAAACTTGGGGCTGGAAAAATAAGTCCTTCTCTTGGGGCAATGCTCACGCAAACTACTTCTACGCTTGTGTTGGTGGTAATATTTTTACTTCAATTACGTTCGTCAGGTGTGGTCAAGCAGCTTATAACTTTAGAGGGAATTCTTTTTGTCGTACTTGCTGGAATCCTTATCGCGGTGGCACTCGTTTTGTTGTTTTCTCTTTTACAAAATAAGGATATAACAACCGCCACGACACTTCCTGTTATTTTAATCTTACGCAATGTCACCCTTGTGACACTTGCGCTTATTGTCCTCCATGAGAATCTAACTCTTACAAAAATACTCGGTCTTTCGATGAGTTTATTGGGAATATATTTAATTTCGTTTAAATAAGGAGGTGGTACATCCGTGAGCCAAGAACAAGATGATCCAAATAAAAAAATTGATCCCAAAGAATTACGGGCTGGGGAATATGGGGATGCCATCATCCAACCTGAACCAAAACAAGCGAAAAATGATACCATTATGCCACCGTTATCCAAACCAAATGGTTAATCTCTTGTCGAAAATTGATGCGCTTCTAATCACCGATCCAATTAACATCCGCTATCTGACGGGATTTATCGGAGTGGCGCCGGAAGAACGGGAAAGTTATGTTTTGCTGACCCAAAATCAGACGTACTTATTTACGAATAGTTTATACCTGGAACAAGCGAAAAAAATATCCATAGACGTCGTTGAAATTTCCAGAGAAAATCCGCTGTCGAAAAAACTGGCTGAGGTTCTGAAAAGGTGTCACCTTGCCAAACCGCAAGGTGACACCTTGAAAGGAGTTCGTCTCGGATTTGAGGAGGTTGACGTAACCGTTGCTGAATATGAAAAGCTCAAACAAACACTCAAGGGTGTTGCCTTGGTGCCGACCCGTGATCGCGTTGAAAGACAGCGGATGATCAAACGGGATGATGAAATCGAAAACATCCGTTCTGCCGCAAAAATCACGGATCAGTGTTTCAGCTTTATCCTGGGCAGGCTGAAGCCTGCTATTTCCGAATCAGAGGTTGCGTGGGAAATTGAGTCGTTTTTCCGATCCCGCGGAGCAGAACTTGCCTTCGCCCCCATCGTGGCGTTTGGAAGCAATAGTTCGATGCCGCACTACTGGACGTCAGACACCAGACTTCGGACATCAGATATTATTCTTTTGGATTTTGGGGCAAAAGTAAACGGTTATTGTAGCGATATGACGCGGGTTTTATTTGTTGGTAAACCCAAGGACGAATGGAAACGAGCATACGAGGTAGTTTTAGAAGCTCAGATCGCAGCATTGGAAAATATACTCAATAATCCCGATAAACATTCGCGCGAAGTGATCCAAAGAGCTGAATTTTCCCCATATCCGCATAGTCTGGGACACGGCGTAGGGTTAGCCATCCATGAACAACCGCGTCTTTCGTATAAGAAGGATGCGATACTTTTGCCTGGCATGGTAATTACGATTGAGCCGGCAATATATAAAGTAGGAAGCTATGGCATCCGCATCGAGGATTTGGTACTCTTAAAAGATGACGGTATTGAGATTCTTTCGAAATCACCAAAAAAATTATTAATTCTATGAACAAACCACAAACACTCAAGGGGTTTCGGGATTTTTTACCGGCTTCGGCCATCAAGCGACAATTTGTGATCGGAAAAATCAAAGGGGTATTCGAACGGTTTGGCTTTGATCCGCTGGAGACACCGGCGCTTGAATACGCGGAAACCTTGCTGGGAAAGTACGGAGACGAGGCAGATAAACTGATGTATCTTTTTAAAGACCGCGGTGGCAGAAGAATAGGGCTTCGGTATGATCAAACGGTTCCGGCCTCACGCGTGGTCGCCCAGTACCAACAAGAACTGCCCACCCCGTTTAAGCGCTACCAAATCCAGCCGGTGTGGCGGGCAGAAAACACGCAAAAAGGCCGGTTCCGGGAGTTTCTCCAATGCGATGCAGATATCTTCGGAAGCTCCTCGCCGCTGGCTGATGCAGAGATTATTACTCTTGCTGGGAACATACTTCAAGCCCTCGGTGTCAATAAATACAGCATTTTATTAAATGATCGGCAATTATTTAATAAGATAATTGAAAACGGAATTATTAAAGAAGAGGAACAGCTACCGGCTGTTTTACGAAGCCTCGACAAAATACAAAAAATTGGTGAGGAAGGAGTAATTAAAGAACTTCGTGATAAAGGATTTTCGCCGGATGCTGCAGTTGCAATATTAAAAAATGCCAAAACAATGAGAGAAAATAATCATCTTATAAAGATTATTGAAGCATGCAGCAACATGGGAGAGGCAAAATTACTGTTTAGCCCTAATCTTGCCCGCGGCCTGGATTATTACACCAGCACGATTTTTGAAGTAGAAATCGAGGGATACGGCGCCGGATCCATCTGCGGCGGCGGCAGATATGATAAACTCATCGGAGGCTTTACCGGCAATAATGTACCGGCTGTGGGTTTTGCCTTTGGCTTTGATCGATTAGTCGAAGCGCTCGACCAATTGAGTCTGCTGCCTGCCGCACCGACCGCCACGAGTGTTTTGGTCACCGTCTTTTCCGAAGAACTGCTGCCTAAATCACTTGCTTTGGCTTCCCGTTTGCGAAGCGAGGGAATGAACACCGAAGTTTTTCTGGAAACAAGTAAGCTGGAAAAACAACTCAAATATGCCGATAAAAAAGGCATCCCGTTCGTCATCATCCAGGTGCCGGATGAAATCAGCCGGGCTGTCGTACAATTGAAGACGTTGGCAACACAGCAGCAAGAAGAACTTTCTCTTGATGCACTTATAGAACAACTAACGACAAAAAATTAGCCACAAAAGGCACTTCCTTTTGAAGCTAAAGGAAGTGCCTTAAGCATTCATGAAATTTACTCCTGTCCAAAAAGCATTTTTGGCTCTGATTGTTGCCAACATCATCTGGGGTGCAGCCTCGCCTATTTTTAAGCTCTCGCTTCAGAATATCCCGCCCTTTACCCTGGCATTCTGGCGGTTTTTTGGCGCCGCAATCCTTCTTCTGATCTTTCTGCGGGCAAAGGTGAGCCTTACGCTTACCGCACGAAAAGACTTCATTGATTTTGTCGGGTTTGCCCTGAGTGGCATTACCGTCAATATCATTTTTTTCTTTCTCGGATTGCAGTTAACCCACGCCATCAATGCGCCGGTGATTGCCTCCGCCGCGCCGATCATGACGCTTTTTTTCGCTCTGTTGTTTCTGCGCGAAAAATTTCACTGGAAAAAATTTCTCGGAATGGTGTTGGGGTCGCTTGGTATTCTCATCGTGATCATCGAGCCGATTTTGGCAACGGGCATCGACGGGTCTATCGTTGGCAATATTTATCTGGTCATTGCGACACTCGGTGCGGTTGGCGGCACGATTTTTGGCAGAAACCTCTTGCACAAATACCCCAATCAAGCACTCATATTTGCCTTTTGGGCATTCATAATCGGTGCCGCATCCTTTCTGCCGCTCGCCGTGTGGGAGTACCTGCAA
>JAGVFE010000130.1 GCA_020057765.1 Candidatus Woesebacteria bacterium
CTCGGTTCCCAGACCACCGATCTCAACGACGGAAGCATTGTCTTTCTTCTTCGTTATGGCTTCTTTGACGCCCTTTTCACCGGCGACGCGGACGCACGCGTAGAAGAAAACTACCGTACAGACAATTTAGCAGACGACACCCTTGAAGTGCTAAAAGTTCCCCATCACGGAAGCCGCACCGGCATGACCGACGAATTTGTCCGACGGCTCCATCCGGCCCTTGCCGTCATCTCTGTTGGGAAAAATTCCTACGGCCACCCGGCCAAAGAAATTCTTGATAAATTAGCAAACGTCAGTAGTCGAGTGCTACGAACGGATCAGGAGAGAGATATTGAGGTAATCAGTGACGGAAGAGATTGGATTGTCAAAACAGCTCAATCAAAATAAATGTGACGCGTTCTTGACAACGCACGGACTTCTGATTACAATACATTTACAATTGAATATGGCGTTGAAGGAGAAAGGGTGAGCATAGTCGAACCCCTCGAGCTCCTTTTACCCGCCAAGATCGCTCCATGAGCCGTGTACGAATAGTACGAAAAGGCGAATGGAAAGATCAGGTGGGGGAGCCAGGAATCGAAAAAATTTGCCAATAGGCAGAAAGTAGATTCCACAAAACAAGAGAAACGTACCTTCCGTCAAGGCTATCTACGGAGGGCTTTTCTATACGTTTCTGAAGAAGGGTGGCACCGTGTCAAAAAGACGCCCCTTCATTGTTCCGAATATATTTCGGGATAGTGAAGGGGCTTTTTTATTGAAAGGAGGTGAAAGTATATGAAAGATACAACGAAAATTTATTCCATTTCAGCTTCAGAACATACGGCTGCAATGAAGGAATTTGTTATTGGTTCTTGGCAACCCGTCGAGGGGGAGGCAATCTATGTGGCACTTGAGCATCCCAATTGGGCCCCGTGGTTAGAGGCAAGCGCCGCAACACTTGCAGGACGTGCCCGGGTGTTTCCACATGGACAATTAGTCATCAAAGACTTGGCCGGGCAGTATGCAGCCAGCCTTTCCATGAACCAGATCCTTTGGGATGGGCAGATCGCTCATCTGCCCTCGTGGGATGCCGTGGCAGGTGATCCTACCGATTATAGTAAAACTCATAATGTCATGGGTAATGCGTTGGTGATGATGTCGGTAAATGTCGCTCCCGCATGTAAAGGAAAGCACATGCCGACCAATCTTATTGCATATGCCAAAGTTGTCGCCAATGGGCTTGGGATGGAGCATTTGCTTGGTTCATTCCGTCCTAGTGGGTTTGGTCAGGCAAAAAAAGCGCATGGTCATGATTTGAATTTTGGAGCTTATTGTTGGTCCAAGCAAGAAGGGACTGGTAAACCAATTGATCCATGGCTCAGAAGTCTCGCGTGGAATGGGCTTGAGCTTTTAGCCGTTGATCCCGCTGCTATGACGGTAAAAGTTTCGATTGGCGAATTTGAAGAATATAAAGCACAGTATAAACCAGATGCATGGATAGAGGTGGCGGAAGGAAAATGGGAATGTGAAGAGGTGGGAACATGGAATATTGACAGCAACAATGGTATTGCTGTTTATGTTGAGAGCAATGTCTGGGGGAAAATTCCCCTTTATTGATGAAGGTAGAGGGGTTCGGCCGGGCCTCTCTCCTTCGGGAAAACCGTATGAAACAGTCAACGTGGTTTACTATTCGAAAAATTCATCCGCACGTTTTTGCCTTGGCGGAGTTTTTCCATTGGGAAAAAGTAGTTTCTTACCTCGTCGTTGGGCAAAAAGCTGCTGTTCTTGTGGATTCTGGTATGGGGTACGGTGATATTCATGGCGCGATCCGATCGATTACGTCTTTACCTGTGAGCGTTTTATTGACCCATGGTCATTGGGATCATATCGGCGGAGTGAATCTTTTTGATACAGTATTTATCTATAAAGATCATTTTGAACAAAAACTTCTTGCACAAGGTTTTTCTTCGAAAAATATCCCTGAATTACATTCTGCAAAGTTTTTTAAAAAACCATTCCATCCGCATCACTATAGCATTAACGGTCGTGTGCCTTCAAAAACATTTCAAAATAACCAACGACTACACATGGGTGATTTGACCTTTCTCGTGATCCATACACCAGGCCATACACCAGGATCAGTTTGTTTTAAAGAAATAAACCTAAATATTTTATTTACCGGTGATGCCATTTATCCGGGCCCTCTGTATGGTCACCTTCCAGAATCGGACATGCTTGCATTTGCGTCATCAGTGCAAAAACTTGCTGCATGGGTTGATCATAAGACTATTATTTGTCCTGGCCACAACGCTGTGGTTGCTCAACCGGCCCTGGTTTTTTCTGTAGGCAAGGGATTGCAGGACATATTGGGTGGAAAGATTTCTAGAGCAGAGAAAAATGGGTTCTGGGAATATCATTTTCCGTCATTTTCTTTTCTTTCGCGTATCTAGTTGATGCTATAAATTTAGGCTTTTCTTTGATATGATTGCTTGAGTTATGAAAAACCAACTCGTTGATTTATTGAATTCGATTCTGGCAGAAATGGGCATTAGTAATGCTGCTCCTGAAGTTGAGATTTCCGACAATCCCCTCCATGGAGAGTACACCACCAATGTTGCCATGAAGTTGGCAAAAGTTCTGAAAAAATCTCCGATGGAAATAGCAGGGGAGATTAAAGAAGCTGTCAGCTTCAATGGACAGCATCCAAATACATCTAAAAAGGATCGAACCAAATCAGTCAAATTAGCCAAATTAGACCAATTTTCAGTTTTACAGGCCATTGACCGCGTCGAAGTCGCACCCCCGGGCTTTATCAATTTTTTCTTGACCGAGGCTACTCTTAGCACTTCGCTTCGCTCAGTGCTAAAGGAGAAGGAGAGCTATGGAATGAGCCAGGAGAAAGGAAAACGCATCATTATTGAGTTCACCGACCCCAATCCGTTTAAAGAATTCCACATCGGCCACCTCTACAGCAACGCCGTAGGCGAAAGTATCTGTCGGCTCTTTGAAGCGTCAGGACAAGACGTTCGGCGCGTGAATTATCAGGGAGACGTGGGGATGCATGTAGCCAAAAGCATCTGGGGGATGAAGAAAAAATTATCAAATTTGACCAATGTAGAAAAACTTTCGCTTCCAGAGCGCGTCAAATGGATGGGGGAGGTCTATGCCTTGGGCGCACAAGCCTACGAAAATAATCCCAAGGAAGCAGAAGAGATCAAGAATATGAACTATTTGGTTTTTATTGCGGCCCAAGAATACCTACAGGAGAAAGAGGGCTGGACGCCACAGGTTAACTATCGCCAATACGTGACGGTCAATGACGCGGATCTTGCTGTGGTGCGAAAATTGTATGAAAGCGGCAGAACATGGAGCCTTCTTTACTTTGAAACGCTCTACCGGCGATTGGGAACCGCCTTCAAGGGGTATTACTTCGAAAGCAAAGTGGGGGAAATGGGTGCCAAAATAGTCCGGGAGCATATTGCTGATGGTATTTTTGACCAAAGCGACGGAGCCATCATTTTTAGAGGTGAAAACGTCGGCCTCCATACCCGGGTATTTATTAACAAACTGGGTCTGCCGACGTATGAGGCCAAGGAATTGGGTTTGGCGCCGATGAAAGAGCAAGATTGGCACTATGACGCTTCCTATATTATTACGGCCAAGGAGATTGATGAGTATTTTAAGGTTTTGATTGCGGCGATGTTGCAGGTGGCCCCGGAGTTGGGAGCCAAAACTATCCACATCGGTCACGGCATCGTGCGGTTGCCTGAAGGAAAAATGAGCAGCAGGACAGGAAATATACTCACTGGTGAGTCATTACTAGATAGTTTGAAGCAGAAAATCAATACCATTCTAGATAAAAGTGAAACAAAATATGACAAAAAAGAATCAGAATTGATTGCGGAACGCGCCGCGGTTGCCGCAGTCAAATATTCACTGCTCAAGGTCGCACTGCCCTCCGACATCACATTCGATATGGAAAAATCCGTTTCTTTCGAAGGCGATTCCGGACCGTATCTTCTCTACACATACGCCCGGTGCAAGAGCGTGTTGCGGAAAGCAGGAGATCACAGCTGTCAGCTGTCAGCTGTCAGCTGTCAGCTTAATCCCGAGGAGCGTGCCGTTTGCCGCCTCATCGCCCACTTCCCCGACGTGGTAGCCGGTGCCGCAGCAACGCTGTCACCAAGCAGCATCTGCACGTACCTCAACCGCCTGGCCTCGTCCTTCAACCTCTTCTACGCAAAACACAGTATTTTAGCAAAGCCATCAGCTGTCAGCGGTCAGCTATCAGCAGAAGAAAGAGCTGAAAGCGGAAAGCCTGCCCTGCCGGCAGGCGGGCTGCAAGCTGAAAGCTCCCTTCGAATTTCCCTCACCGCAGCCACGGCTCAGGTTCTTGCCAACGGCCTCTCTCTTCTGGGTATCAAAACCGTGGAGCGGATGTAGGTATTGACAAATCATAGACATTGTCATACATTTCAAGTACATGAAGCCCTTGGTGTGGAATGAAGCGAAAAACACATGGCTACAGAGTCAACGGGGCATTTCATTTGAAGACGTTGTCAATGCGATCAATACAGGAGGCTTGATTGCAGAAATGAAACATCCAAATGAAATACGGTATTCAAATCAATATGTCATGATTGTCAAATTGAAAGGGTATGTGTATGTTATTCCCTATGTGGAGGATGGGGAGAAGCGTTTTCTAAAAACTGCCTATCCAAGTAGGAAAGTAAAGAAATTTATTGAATCGAAAGGAGGTGCCTATGAAAAAAATTAAATTTGATCCGTTTAAAAATTTGAAACTTGATGCCTACGAACAGGAGATTGAGGATTCTTTGAAGAAGGGGGAATGGGTGCCAGTTTCAGATCAACAGAAAAAAGCACTTCAAGCATCGGCGCGTTATACGCTGGACCTATTAAAGAAAAAAAAGAATATCAATATCCGGATTCAGGAAATGACGTTGCGCAGGCTAAAAGAGAAAGCCGCAGCCGAAGGCCTTCCGTATCAGACCCTCGTCGGTTCCATTCTCCACAAATACGCCCACGGCACGCTGTGATAAGACCATAGTTTGAACTCCTGAAATGGCCTTATTGCCGCCGCCCAGGTCCTGAAAAATGGATTGTATCTTTTGGGGATCAAAACCGTCGAGCGGATGTAGCTAAAGCGTTTTTTCTCGTGCTGTGGCAGCATCCTGAAGAACGCTTTGCGTAATGCTCGTAATCTCGTCCATATGATATGTGAATGCCCGTGCCACTCCTTCCCTACTGGGCATAAAGAGCAGGCGTGGAGATGCAACTTGATGAATTTCGTAGAAACCAGCGCTGATATGGTCTGTCAGAATATCCCCAACCAAGCGGCATGGTTGACCGTCTCTGGTTGACGTTTGTACATGCCAATCTCGCAATAACGGCTTGGTCCACCAGGCGCGTTGGTCTGCCTCTCCTCCTTGATAGATTATAGGTTGTACCATGTGTACCGTCGCTCCTTCTTCTGATTTGTAGGTGAAGCTCTGCGGATGCCCCGTGTCAAATTCAATCATTCCAGCTTCTACGCGTTGAGCTAACCGGTTGGCAATTGCCAAATCATCACCCGGGTGCAAAGTAAAAGCTATGAGTATTTCCTCCATCAACATGCCGGCTGATAAACTTATCCAATATGCCCGATCAAGTTCTATTGGGCAAACGGCTCGGCAAAAAGCCCTGATGCTTTTTTCATCACCTGGTTGGTACCCTAGTTTTTCTGGTCCCATGGATGTGTATTATAAGCCAGAGGGACAAAGGAACGCAAGTAGGTGTTTTTTTGAGGAAAATCCGTTATACTTCCTTCTTATCTGCCCGGAGACACTGATGGCATGAGGAACAACGAAGCACTGCGGCAAGCGCAAACAGACTGCGTCAAAGCGATGCGGGCGGAAGAAGAACAACGCCGAAGATAGGTGGCTGCAGCCCAGCGGCATGGTAACGAGATGGTCCAACGGGGAAAAGTGGAAAAAAAACGCGCCACCGCCCGGCAGATCACTCAGCAGAAACTGCTTACGTCTCTTGCCCAGGCGTTTCCCCATCTGCAACCGGATCTGTTTGATCTTCACGGGCATCCGCGTACAAGTACACGGATCGTAAGCAGAAGAAGGAGGTCGCGCATCGACTGTCTGGACTGGCACATCGAGCTGACCCTTGCGGATGCGTTCCTGCACATTAAACTCGAAAGAGGCTCACTTCGGTGATCCCGTTATCGATCAACTACCCGTGCAGCTTCACGCTGGACGGATACGCGGACTACCGCAACGGACTTCGGTCCATGCAAGAGAGACAAGCGCCAAAGGGCGAGAAGGAAGTATGTTGAAGGTATCTGCGGTTATGCGATGCATAATCACAGCTGTGAGCATAACTCACTTACCTCAACTTACTTCTAACTCAATCACTCCCAATGGCGCTTTTTTCATGGCTTGAATTTTTTTATAAAGGTTGCTACAGTAAAAATGGTTCCAGTAAATTCGATCGCTATTTTCGTGGCCTATTCCGGTCAGTTTGAGCGATCGAACTGGAACCACCGGATGGGCCACGTAATTTTTTTGTTCCTTGAAATTTTTGCGCTTTTTCCTTCTCCTTTTTACCTCCTTTTTCCGAATCGCATATTCCCTGTTGCCACGGGGCCTTCTGACCGAATCCTCCTTCGCCCGTCTTTGGAAAGGATTTTGTCAAAAAAAAACTCCTCGCTGGTACCATTTTGTGTAGTACTCCAGCGAGGAGCGGCAGGGAATACAGATATGATTTAGTAGGGATCATCATATCCTTGAGGTTCTCCGTCCCCATAAGCCTCTGCCATAGCATCAATCACGAGCAAGAGGAAAACCCCGCCTATAGTTCCCGTCACTATGCTGAAAATCCACTCGACCGGGTGATTCGTCCAGGAGTACTGGGCACTGAAAAACAGCCAAATACCCCGGCTGCAAATGCCGAAATAAACGATCAAAAAGATAAGCAGCCTGACTAGGCTGCTTCTAATCCAGTCGCGCACAGAGAAATACGTGTCCCTCATCATGTTACTCCTTTGGTATTGGGGAGAGGGCGGTCTCCCTGTGATGGATCATCCGGTGACGACGTGGTTCGACCGGTAGGAAACGGCGGGCCGGGTGGTTTCTTCGAGTACGGCCATTGCCGCTATGTAGGCGCGTCCATTCTTGTTGCCTGCGATAGCGATGTACGCTTCCAGTCGACACTCTGGGCATTTGGCAACTTCCCCAAGTTTTGCTTCTTCTTCCCACCTGTGTCCGCTTGAACAAGCCCATGTCATCTTCATTGACGGTATTTCCTCCTTTCTAATGTCTGATTTAAGTTTTTTGTTTTTTCCTTCCGCCCAAGACGAGGAGAACAGGAACTGTTCCTGCCCTTTTCGTCGGGGCGGAAGAGAAAGGAAAAATCGTTTCAACCTTCCGCAATCTGTAAACGTGCGATGCATGTGTCAACAAAATACGCATCGCGTTCTGATGCGCTTTTGTTATTGAACGCTGAGAGGAGCATATACTACTAAAGCGCCACAAATCAAATGACTACGGAATCACCATTCTCCGGGTGCAATAGGTTCTTCTTTTCTGCTATCCTCATCTCATGCCCACCCGTCTCATCCTCCTTATCCTCTTTGTCCTTCTCATCCTTTCTCTTTCCGTCAACTTCATCCAGTGGAAGAACGCCGAAAGCCGCAATACCGTCATTGCTGTTCCGGATGGCGACAGTCTGGATCTATCTGACGGAAGGAGGATCCGGCTCCTGGGCATTGACGCGCCCGAACGCGGCCGCTGTATGGCCCGTGAGGCGCGGGACACGCTTGTCTTGCTTGCTATGGGCAAGCAGGTACGCCCCAAAAATATTGTGACGGACGATTTCGGCCGCCAGCTTGCCATCGTCATTGTTGACGGTGTTCCACTTCAGCGCGCGCTTCTTGCCGCTGGCCTTGCCCGGAACCGGTCATCTTTTAGCAATCCTTATAATCAAGTGCTAAAGGATGCCCAAGAGATTGCTAAGGCAGCCAAACTCGGTATCTGGAGCGACACCTGCCGCAGTCAAACTCCCGCAAACGAGGATTGCACGATCAAAGGCAATACAAGGGCAGGGGAGAAGCATTTTTATCTTCCAACATGCAAGCAATACGACCAAGTCATCATCGATCTCTCCTTCGGCGACCGCTGGTTTTGTACGGAATCCGAGGCCCAATCCGCTGGTTTTTCCAAAGCCTTCGCCTGCCCAAGCGCTTCCCCGTGAGTCCTCCTACATTTGCCGCTCTCTGTGTTGCATCCAAGCTGTTTTTCATGGTAGCGTAAAAGAAGGCCTATGATTGGCGTTGACAGATCACCATCAGCAGATATATCGCGCGTATTGGTTGGTACCTTTAACGCGACTCCTGAAATTTTGAGTAAGCCTCCCGGAATTGTGTTGCCTGAAGATGTAATGAAACAATACGCAGAACAAGCGCATTATGCTAACTTTAGACCAAATTCTATTGATTTTTTTCGTATGTCGGATCAAAAACTTGAAGATATGGCACAAGGCATTGTTCGGCTCATAAATCTTGCCAATCAACAAAGCGTTGACCGGATGTTTTTCCTTGATAAATCAGCACGGCCCGCTGGATATTTATTTCTGAAAACATGGAGCTATCTTTTCCCTGACCGTCCGTACCCGCACATTTCATTCATAGAAATTGGCAGAGACGGCCGAAGCAAAATGCTGGATGATTGTGTGCCTGAGAATATAAAAAATGCGCTGATTGACCGGTACACAGATCTTGCGGGTAAAACAGTGTGCGTCGTTGATGAGTATGTAGAGTCAGGCGGCACATTGATTAAGGCAAAGAAGTTGTTTCAGGAAGTTTTTCCAAAAACAAAAAGGTTAATTCTTACATCAGCTTTTCACATGTGCGCAGGTTGGCATCATGAAGACGCTACTGGCGTAGCAGAGCCCGACACTCTTGATCTTCGTAACGCATTTTTAGTGGAGCCCCTGTTGGGGTGGAGCGCAGCGTCAAAAAGAAGTAATCTAAGAAGGGATTTGGATGGTATGGCTCAAGCGATTGGTCAAAATGCCAAGGAAACGTTTCTTAGTGCGGTAGATGGAAAGCCATATATTCCAGAAAGCGCTTCAGCGATAAAAAAACTGAAGATACCTCTGAATGACTGGTAGCCGAAGGGTTTTTTCAAAGCGAAGGCCGGGCCTTGAGGCTGAAAAAGAACTGATGAGGGAGAGAGTTTTGCGCACGGCGCGCTTCATCAGTTCAGAGGCCAATCGTATCTTGATTGCAAAGACTTCAACCCGCCGGGTAGCTTGGCTTTAAACCTCTTCTTTTCTCTTTGTTTTCAGAATCTCACCCGACAGGTGAGACAGATTCCTTCTAAAGAACACTTCAAGCTCTGATCTGCAGATCAAAAGATCAAAGCTCCCAAGGTTTGGCATTGACTTTTTATTAGCGGCCGCTAATAAAAAGTCAATCTGCTTATGCAAACACTGCCGCCTGGCCGAAAATGCGGATGATATCTTCCCGGAGCACGCAATGGGCAGCTTCCAACCATGCTCTGGTGCCGTTTTTGGCGAGAGAGAGGAGTGCGGGGCTTTCTGCCAGTCTATCAAGGTAGTCATCCCACAGGTAGAGATTGGCGTTGTCGAACTGTTCGGGTACAGGAAGGATGTGTTTGAGGACATCAATCACGCTCCTTGACATGTTAGGCATTCGGGCAAAGTCGGGGTGTATGAGATGCGCGCTTGCATAGGATGCACGTGTCATGCTCCTCCTCACCAATGCATAAAAGTCAGCGTCTCTAAGGTATTCTTTCGAATCCTGACCCTGCCGCGCGGTTGCGCGAAGCACGTCAAAAAAGGGGGTCAACGACTCGGGAGCTATGCTCCACAGTTGGGCGATGAGTTCCGTTATGGTGCGTTCATGGAGGCCATCCGACACCTTGGTGCGATATTTTTCTATCAGATCGTCGGCCAGCTCACTATGGAGGTGGGCAACGAGGGAGTTTGTGGGAGCAGTCGCGTCTTTGGACGGGTCCAGTATCCGGCCAACCACATGGGCGGATTGTAGCACCTCTGCTATAATCTTCCCATGCCTCATCAGGGTCGCATCCGAAATTTTTGCGTTATCGCCCACATAGATCACGGCAAAAGCACACTGTGTGATCGGCTGATGGAAATAACTGGAACCGTGGAGAAGCGCGACATGCAGGCGCAACTGCTTGACTCCAACCCCATCGAGCGGGAGCGAGGGATCACCATAAAACTGGCTCCGGTGAGGATGGTTTTTCGTTGTCATCCCGGCCATCGAGCCGGGATCCAAGGAGAAGAACAATGGATTCCGGGTCAGGCCCGGAATGACACAAAAGAGGAGTTTGTTTTGAATCTGATCGATACTCCCGGCCATGTGGATTTTTCCTACGAAGTTTCCCGCTCCCTTGCCGCATGCGAAGGGGCGATTCTTTTGGTTGACGCAACACAAGGCGTGCAGGCGCAAACCCTTTCAAATCTGGCAAAAGCCCGGGAGCAAAAGCTCACGATCATTGCCGTCATCAACAAGATTGATATGCCAAACGCACGGATAGAAGAGGCGATTAAATCGCTTGAAGCGCTGGGATTTGGCAGGGAAGAAGTTCTCAAAATTTCTGCAAAGACCGGCGAGGGGGTTGCCATGTTGCTTGAGGCAATCGTTGAACGAATTCCTCCACCATCAGGAAATCCGGACGGCCCAATGCGGGCACTGGTATTTTCTTCCCAATACGACCATCACAAAGGGGTTGTTGTTTTTGTTCGGTTAGTAGATGGTTCGATACCATTTGATCCATCAACAAAATTACGTTTCTTAGCCTCAGGTGCAGAAGTAGGGCCGATTGAGGTTGGGTATTTTTTTCCCTCCATGAGCAAAAGTTCTATTTTGCATAGCGGCGAAGTTGGGTACATCGCCACAGGATTAAAAGATGCGAGGCTGGCCAAGGTCGGAGACACGATCACAAACGTCCAACGTCAGACGGATAACGATACGCGTTTCGTTACCGTACAACGTAAGACGTTAGAAGTTGTCCCTTTACCCGGCTACCACGATCCCAAGCCCATGGTGTTTTTGGGGCTCTTTCCTGTGGCGAGTGAAGATCTTACTTTAGCCCGCGAGGCCATGGAAAGGCTCAGGCTCTCTGATGCGGCATTCACGTTCAAACCGATTCACTCTGCGGCTCTGGGCAACGGATTTCACTGCGGATTTCTCGGCCTCCTTCACGCCGAAATCGTCCAGGAGCGTCTGCTCCGTGAATTTAATCTCTCTATGATTGCCACCGCCCCATCAGTTGAATACCGTTTAGCGCTGACAGGGTGGAACCCTGCCGATGGACGGCAGGGTTCCACC
>JAGVFE010000050.1 GCA_020057765.1 Candidatus Woesebacteria bacterium
ACACTTTTAAGTCTTATTTGCTTTCATGGTCTTCCCAAACTACAGTACGCGTCTATTTTTTTTGAAAAAGAGACCGGGTGGTATGCGCAAAAGAGGGACATCATCGCGTTTGGAGCTTCCGCAGGACTACCGATGGAAAAAACGTATAGCTGTTACACGGCATCTATGGTCCACTGCGGTGAATGTCGAGGATGTCGTTCAAGGCAGTACGAGTTTAAGAAAGCCCGCGTGAAAGACCAGACAATATACTGGTCGCAGGCAAAGATGAACATTGCAAAGTACATGTCACCTGCTACAATTAAAAAGAATGCCAAAAAAATGATAAAGACTGTTTTGTTTGCGTGGATCGGAGGTGGTACCAATGTCAACAAAAAAACAGAAAAAGAAGTACAAAAAACCTCAGGACTTAAGGGTCAAAATTAACGCGTTACTGTTTTTAGAAGGAGAGTAATGCAATATTGCCGCACTTCAACACATTGGAAAACGATACAAGGACGCGTGGTTCTCCTTGAGCCTAATAAGGCATTTATCCGTGAGCTTGACGAGGCGGGGAGTTTCATCTGGCAAACAATGAGCACCCCTCAGACTGTAGACGCTATCACAGAACGGGTTTGCACTGTGTTTGATGTTGAAAAGAAACGAGCAAAGGAAGATGTTGAAGAGTTTCTTGGGGAGTATCAGAGGCTGGGTCTTGTTCGGGTGGTACGGAAGTGAGCTTTTTTATCAACTGTGATAAGTTTGCCGAGAAAATTGCGATCGGTTATTTCCCACGCATCATATCGATGCGACGCATCCCCCTTACTCACATAACACATTCGCCCGTTTTTATTCATCGTTGTTATCGCCCGATGGATGATGATCTCAGGAAAGCCGGATATCCAAAAAGCAATGACGTCTCCGGGTCGTACCGTTATAAGCGGAACTTTTTTGACTACAACAGCGTCGCCTTTTTGAATAGCAGGATACATGCTGTTTGACTGTGCGTATGCTCGAAATATCTGACCGGTTGGTAACGACCGAAGGAGGGAAAGTGCAACTGAAGACGAGTCGCTTCGAACTTCCCCATCGCGCAGCATATATATCCGCTTACAGAAGGAATGTAAAAATCCTAAATCGTGAGAAGCAATGAGCATGGTTTTGTCTCTGCGAAGCGATTTTATAGTCCTCATGATTTTTTCCTGGAAATCGGTGTCGCCAACGACTAACGCTTCGTCAAAAATCAGGATATCAGCCTTGGTGTGTATGGCAATAGAAAATCCCAGCCTCAGCGTCATGCCCGCTGAATAGGTAAACAACGGGGCATCCACAAACTGTCCAATATCGGCAAAGTCTATAATCGCGCCGAGTTTGTCCTCAAGCTCCTCTTTTTTCATCCCCAGGAGCATGCCGTTAAGATATACGTTTTGTATTCCAGTTAGATCCGGATGAAAGCCAGCTTCCAAATCAATAAGCGAGACTATATTTCCTTGCGTCTCTATGCTGCCACTGGTTGGGGTCGTGATGCCGGCGATCACTTTGAGGAGCGTCGTTTTGCCTGACCCGTTGGGGCCGATGATGCCGACCCGCTCCCCTTTCTTGATCGTCAGGTTGATGTCTTTGAGTGCCCAGAACTCCTCGTTTTTGGTTTTGATGAATTTTTCCACCAACGTAGGCTTTTCATGGTGAATCACATATTGCTTAGAAACGTTTTCTAATTTAATGGCTATCTGGTTATCGGTTGTCGATGGTTTCATGACGGTTTATTCGTGTTCATATTCGTGCCGATTCACGTATTTAGAGGAATCGCTCCACCTCAGCCGCCAGAAGCCGCGGGAAGTCCTTGAGCAGCCCATGGAAGCTTGAAGGGAGAAATTCCGTCAACTCTTTGGCAAAGAACTCCGGCTTTTGAGGGATAAGCGCGATTACTTTTCCCAGGGCGCTTCGCTCGGAAACGGGCAGGAGGTTTGCCCGGAGGATGTAGTAGAGATCAAAAAAATCCCGGGGTTTCTTGCGTGTGAGAAGGGCGTGCAGTTTTTCAGATATAAGGAGAGACGTTGCAAGAATTTGTACGACATACCCTGGGAGGTAGTCCGGTGCGACTGCCACGCGCTCGCCAGCCTCGACCGAGAGCTCCCGAAAAGAAATTTCTATCTTTAAGAAAAACCGCATATCATAGACTGCGGGTTGGATCATCGCCAGGTGGCCGCCGCTTGTGGGTTTGGATTCAATGAGTTGGGTGGGTACTCCTTCTTTCTCCAGTTCAATAAGGACATCCTGCAAGATGTTTTCAAACTGATGGGAATTTTTGACGGCGGTAAAATCCAAATCCTCTGAATAGCGCGGGGAACGAAAGACGATTTTGAGTGCCGTCCCTCCTTTGAACAGATACGCTTCGCTGCCTTTTTGCCGGTAGAATATTGATAAGTATCGATGTTGACAGTACTCCCGTACGACATTGAGGAATTTTGTTTGCTGTTTGACGGCGTATTGCTGGAGCGCTGTTTTTTCTATCATAGGGGCAAGATGTATCGCCGCGTGCGGCGCAGGAGTCCTTTATTGTTAAATCCCGCGATGTACGCTTTCAGTTTGCGCTTATCTATGTGTCGAAGGTCAGTGCGATCGTTCCAGCTTTTTTTCCCTAAATACATGAAGTAGCAGTAATCTGCCAGCGCTTTTTCCGGGGTCGCGAAAAAAATTTTTTCCCCTTCTGCATCACGCACGTCATAGCCGGTAAACGCTTCCTGCTTTACCCTGTGATAGACATAGTGCACGCCGTTTGTGGTAAATTCTCTGGTGGGTTTGGTCGTCACCGACGTGATGGAATACACGGTTTCCGGTATCACGCTATAGAAGGACAACGCCGTTTCCAAAGAAATATACGACGGTTGGTAGAGCGTGTTTCCTATGAGGTAGGGGCTTACGTACTCATTATTAAGCGCATACAATCCGTTTTTGAGGCGCTTGACCCTGTTTCTTTTGGCGTTGTAACTCAAAAATGCTTCGGTGGCACGCTTGCTGGCTTGAGTGAGGAGGATTACATCCTGGGGAGTAAATAGTTTTTTGTGGTGCGTTTTCAGCATCCCCTCAAGGGTGTTTAAATTCAGTTTTTGCATAAATATATAGTAAAACTGAATTGATAAGATGTCAATTGGTCAGACACGATGATGCCTGCCTGCTGGCAGCCCCCCCCTTTTTTTTGATGGTGAGGTTGATGTCTTTGAGTGCCCAGAACTCCTCATCCCGTCCGTTGACCAGCTTTTCCACCAACGTGGGCTTTTCATGGTGGATCGTGTAGCGTTTAGAGACGTTGGTGAGCTTAATGGCGATATTTGACATAAGACCAGGATGATTTACTCCAATGAGTTTTGAATTTTTATGAGATAGTGAGGCAGAGACTCCCTGTTAAGAATGTGCGGCTTTATGCCATAGAGCGACTGAAACGCCCTTATTGGGGCTGTCCTTTTGGGAGACCATTTCATTTCTATGGCTTGTATTGTTTCATTATGCGTAATGACGAGATCTATTTCGCTTCCCTGGCGTGATCGCCAAAAGAAGAGGTTTTGTTTCAACCCTGAAAGAAGATTTATTTTTGCAAATTCGGAAATAGCGTAATTTTCCCAGAGTCTTCCAATGTCGTTTCGCATAAGAGATACAGAGAAATCTTTGAGTATTGCATTGCGTACCCCAGTGTCCCAGAAAAAGATCTTGTGGTTTTTAACGATTTCTTTTCTTTGATTTTTTCCAAATGCAGGGAGTCTAAATATTACAAATGTCCGCTCGAGAGTTTCTATATACCGTTCCACGGTTTGTCTTGCGATGGACAGGGCGTCGGCAAGTTCGGCAATGGAGACTTCTGATCCTGTCTGATGAGCAAGAAGAAGGAGAAGTTTCCGTATCGTTTCCGGCGTTTTTACGAGTCCAAGTTGAAAAACGTCCTTAAGGAGGTAGTCGCTCGTGAGATTGAGAAGATAGGACTCTCTGTCTTTGTCAGTGAGTGCTCTGGGATAATTTCCAAAGACCATACGTTCTAAAAGAAATGCTTGTATTGTGTCTTCCAATGCGGTAAAAAATGATGGATGCAGATTTCCTTGCGGATACCACGATTGTGCTCGGATTGCCTCGGTAAACAGAAGCGGAGGGAGAAATATTTTTTCGTTTCGTCCGGTAAGAGGTTCTGCCGTCTGATCTAAAATTTCAAGACTCGATGATCCGAGAAGTACGATTTTCACCGGAACTGATTTATCAAACCACCCTTTCATGATTTTTCCAGTTTCCGGAAGGTTTTGAACTTCGTCGATGACGAGAACCTTTGGCGACCCTAAGCTTCTGAAGGCATCAATCGGTTCCATTGCCGCAAGACTTGTCAATCTATTGGCATCCACAAGTACGTCAAGATTGAGCATGTGGTGATGTATGCCTTCGAGACATCGAGAGATAAGTGATGTTTTGCCTACCTGGCGAGCGCCGAGAATGATGGTGACATCTCCATGATCTAGTGAGGTTTTAAGTTTTGAAGTGATAGCGCGTTCTATAAACATATATTACATTTGGATATATCCGATTGTAAACTATATATACAAGATTATCAATGCCAAGCATTAGGCCAAGTTGAGCTAAGGAAAGTTTCCTTCTGTCAAGGAAACTTTTGACGAATTTTTCCACCTTTGTTGTCTATGCTAGGCATGGTTGTTATGATGAGTACTCAACCACTTCGACAGTGGCGTATAAGTAATAATCACGTCATTTATAGCAGCTTGGTGTTCTACGTCCCACGTTATGAGTGTCCCCGATGGTTTATGGAGGAGTTTAGCGGCTTTTACCAGAGCCTTGGTCTCTCTTTCTGATATTTCCGCCATGCTCTGGGCAAATGTTACTTGTATGAGCTCTTCAACTGCTTTATTGCACAGCACAACAAAGTCTACCTCATGGCCCGCATAGTCCTTTCTCTTTGCCATACTTTTGTGCAAAGTCCAAAAGCGTAAATGTTTTTCCTACTCGCCGAAATCCGACCACTGATAGTATTTTTCTGATATTCGGGTCAAAATAAGTGGCCAAATCTATATCTCTGGCTTTTATAGACGGCAGAGGATTGCTCCACCACGTTTTGACTAAATCCGCTAATATCTGCTTCATAATTTAGCCCTTATAGTACAATTTTAAGTAAATTTGTATCATAGTCAATGGGGATTATAGCCAGTCGTCGAAATTTTTGCTTTCCTTCTTGAAAACATATATGCCCAATACGGCAGTCAGAAAGACGACTCCCACGTTGGAGGCTAGCATTGCCGGTCCCGGGCCGGGAAGACCCAGGAGCGCCTGCTGGAGGAGCTGGAGGATGGACGTGAGCGGGTTGGCGCGCCAGAGCCACAGCACGGGCCGAGGAATCATGGTGAGCGAATACATGATAGGGGTCGCGTAAAACCAGATGATGAGGAGAGCCGACACAAAAAAGTTGACGTCGCGGAAGCGGACGTTGAGACTAGTGGTTAAGAGACTTAGTCCAACGGCAAACGTCAGCAACAGGATAAAACTCACAAAAACAAGCGGGATGGATATCCAGGAGATTGTCCCCAAAAAAAGTACAGGGATGAGATACAGAAGGAACGCGAGCAAAAAATGGATGAAGTTAGACAGGATGATGGAGATGGGGATGACGGCATGGGGGAACCGGGCTTTTTTGATGAGGCTCCTTTCGTAGACGATAGACGGGGTTGTCTTGGAAAGAGAAAGTGAGAAGAAATTCCAGACCAAAAGTCCGATAAAAAGAAAAAAATAATAATTTTTGACCGGTTGCGCCAGAAGAAAGGTGAAGACAAAGCCGATGACGAGCATCTGGAGAAGCGGGTTGGCAACCAACCAAAAAAATCCAAACACGGTGTGTTTATAGCGAGCCCGCAGTTCCCGCTCGGTCATGGCGAGTAGAAGATCGATAAATAATCTCGTATCGTTCATAACGGGGGTATTATACTACGAGGCTTACGGCTTTGGGGTCCAGAGGCCGCGGGTGGCGCCCTTAGCCCGATCCTCGGCGGCGATGAGGAAAAGGAATGGGGCGAAGCGTTTCATGTGCTCATTTGATAGTATCATGGTGGCAATTGAGCCAATCATGAACATGAAGCACGTTGTCTATTGGATATTTCTATATGTATTGTTGGTTGCAGCGCTGCCCATTATGGGCGCGGCTGCAATCCTTGTCGCGCTTATTGATGGATTTCCCGTCTTCTATCGGCAGCGGCGGGTTGGGTTGGGGGGCAGGCCGTTTACGATGTATAAATTCCGGACGATGGTCATTGGGGCGGATGCGCTGCAAAAGAAGTACAGCCGGCTCAATGAAGCAGACGGGCCGGTGTTTAAAATCAGAAACGATCCGCGACTTACGAAGTTTGGCAGGTTTTTAAGTCACACAGGGCTTGACGAGCTGCCTCAATTATGCAATGTGCTACAGGGCGACATGGCCCTCATCGGTCCCCGTCCACTGCCGGTTGACGAAGCCAAAAAACTCGCCCCGTGGATGGAAAAGCGCCACGAGGTGAATCCCGGCATCATCTCGCCGTGGATATTGGAAGGCCACAATCATGGCGATTTTGCCGCCTGGATGAAAAGCGACATTGCCTACGCTTCCCGGAAGTCTCTTGGGCACGATAGTATTTTGGCGGTTTGCAGCGTGATATTTCTTTTGCACTTGCTCACGCGGGAACTCACGTCGTTGGGGTCGGGAAAGCGATAGTTTTGTTTTGGGCCGAAACGTGGTACAGTGAGTCCATGAACGGACAAACAATCACCACTCAGGATTTGCTTTCAGAAATACACGTTATTGAGAAGGCCCTTTCGGATCTTAAGAGAAAGGTTTTTTCTTTCGTGCCGCCAAAATACGGGAGCGATGCTTGGTGGGAAAAAATGGACAACGAAGGACTTGAGCAAATCAGACAAGGCAACGTTGTGAAATTTGATTCCATCAAGGATTTACAGAAACACCTGGGACTATGATCAGCTATGTCCTTTCAAAGAACGCACACCAGCAACTTCAAAAGCTCCCCAGAAACATACAACGGAAGTTTCTCAAGCAATTGAATTTTCTCCTTCAAAATCAGAAACATCCGTCTCTTCGATCTCGAAAAATGTCAGGCTCAGACAAATACGAAGCAAGAATAGATCGAAAAAACCGCCTTACCTATTTGTCCCAGAAGGGTGAAATACTCATCATCACCATCGGTCCCCACGACGAAGGGTTGGGGAAAAAATAAGATTGGATAAAACAGAATCAAAATGTTATTATAGGTGTATATGCTTATGCCTGAAATGAAACCCGAGCAAGAAACAACAACTGGAGCCAGAGGTCTCGAACAAATAGGAACTCAACTTGTACATTTCCTGCAGGAAGAATGGCGGGCAGACGTCCCCTTTCTTCTTGATACGCTTCATGGGATTCACGCCATGGCCAAGGACGCTGCCATGCCATTTTATTGGGCGCAGACTAATCCGGGCCTAGCCGCAGAGGTTGTCGGAATAAAGGTCAATCGTGTGGTAGTCGACGCAGCGCAGGGCGGAAAAGAGATTGTGCAGCTGGGCACAAAACATCCAGGCCGCATAGCAGCACCAGCAGCCGTAATGTTCCTTCTTACGTTTTGTTCCACCGAACCAGGCCCTATGATCACACCAGGATTATATCCTCTTCCGGCAACGCCTACAGCCGAAGCGCCAAAACCTACCCAGACTGCGCCCAGACCCACGGCTACTCCCCGGGGGATTCTCGCTATGCCGACAGGGGAAGCCATAGGAGGAAAACCCGTAGACGTTGCCGGCCGTGGCCGGGGTGAACGGGACGTGATCCGAGACGATCACGTCGGCGGCCGCGCCGG
>JAGVFE010000033.1 GCA_020057765.1 Candidatus Woesebacteria bacterium
AGCTCCTCCGTCGAGGCACTCTTACTTACTCCCAAAATTTCGTAATAATCGCGTTTTGTGGCCATGCGTTGAGTTAGCTGACCACTTCTCCCTCTTCCACTTTTTTCTCATCTTTCTTTTGTCCATTTGCTTGGGGTTCTTCAGCTGTTTGCTCGGCTGATGGCTGATTTTGGCTGTATGCGGCTGCTCCTACTTTCTGGATTACGGCAGAAAGCTCCTCAGTTTTCGTTTTCAGATCACTCGTTGAGCCGCTCTCAAGGATATCTTTGAGCGCTTTTACTTTTTCCTCCACCTCCTTTTTGTCTTCAGCTTTCACCTTGTCGCCCAGGTCTTTGAGCGTTTTTTCCGCAGTATAAATGAGGGAGTCGGCATGATTTCTCGCCTCTATTTTCTCTTTCTTTTCCGTATCTTCGCTCGCGTGCTCTTCGGCCTCCTTTTTCATCTTCTCAACTTCTTCCTTGGACAACCCTGTTGAGCCGGTGATTTTGATGTTGGCAACTTTGCCGCTGGCTTTATCCTTGGCCGTGACGCTCAGGATGCCGCTGGCATCTATGTCAAATGTCACTTCCACCTGTGGCACGCCCCGTGGGGCTGCCGGAATTCCGGACAACACAAACCGTCCCAGCGATTTGTTGTCCGCTGCCATCGGCCGCTCTCCCTGTAATACATTGATCTCAACCGACGTTTGATTATCCGCTGCTGTTGAAAACACTTCAGTCTTACTCGTCGGCACTGTAGTATTTCTCGTTATGAGTGGCGTTGAAACACTGCCGAGTGTTTCAACCCCGAGGGTCAGAGGAGTTACGTCTAATAAAACGACATCTTTTACCTCACCGGAAAGGACACCGGCCTGGACTGCAGCACCCACAGCCACCACCTCATCCGGATTGACGGAACGGTTTGGTTCTTTGCCAAAAGACTTTTGCACCGTCTCTACCACCTTGGGCATCCGGGTCATACCTCCGACAAGCACTACTTCATCTATATCGGATGCTTTCAGTTTGGCATCAGACAAGCACTTTTTGACCGGCTCAACAGTTTTTTGTATCAATTCATCCACGATGGATTCCAGCTTGGCGCGGGAAAGCTTCATCACTAAGTGAAGCGGACCGTCTTTCCCTTGGGTGACAAAAGGAAGATTGATCTCTGCCTCCAGAGATGTGGAAAGCTCAATTTTGGCTTTTTCTGCAGCGTCGCGAAGTCTTTGGAGTGCCTGCGGATCTTTGCGCAAATCCACGCCGTGCTCTTTTTTAAACTCATCGGCGATATAGTCAAGAATCTTTTTATCGAAATCATCCCCACCCAAGTGAGTATCACCGTTGGTGGCTTTTACTTCATAAACGCCTTCTCCAAGTTCCAAAACGGAGATGTCAAACGTACCGCCGCCCAGATCATAGACGGCAATCGTGTGGGCATTTTTTTTGTCCAAGCCATAAGCAAGCGCTGCCGCAGTCGGTTCGTTTAAGATGCGAAGCACTACCAGTCCCGCAATCTCACCAGCTTGCTTGGTTGCTTGCCGCTGACTATCATCAAAGTAGGCCGGAACGGTAATGACGGCTTGCGTCACTTTGTCCCCAAGGTATTTTTCCGCATCCGCTTTTATTTTTGCCAACACCTTGGCAGAAATTTCTTGCGGAGTAAACTGCCGGCCTTCCACCTCCACCACTGCCATGTCATTTTTTCCAGGCTTTATGACGTACGGGAGCCACTTTAGGTCGTTTTGAACGTTAACATCGGAAAACTTGCGCCCCATCAGGCGCTTGACGGAAAAAATTGTGGACTTGGGGTTGATGACCATCTGCCGTTTGGCCACGTCTCCGACGATGTTTTTAATAGGGTCGACAACCGATGGGATGACATTTCTCCCCTCTGCCGAGTGGATAACTTTTGGCGTGCCGCCTTCCATGACAGCCACACACGAGTTTGTAGTACCCAGATCAATGCCGATAATTTTTGCCATATATTTATCCTCCTTTTGTTTTTCCAACTTTTACTTTCGCCGGCCGAAGCAATATGCCTTTATATATATAACCCGGCAGTAATTCGTCAAGTACTTTGTTTTCCTCTCCGTCTACCACATCAATACATTCCATAGTGGCCGGATCAAACGTGAGGCCAATAACGTCTAATTTTACAACGCCAAGATCGACAAGTACATCTGTAAACGATTTGGTTCCCAGATTCAACCCCGGATCTTGCAGGTGATCAGCTGCTTTGCGGATCGTATCAAGAATCGGCAAAATTTTGCTGATTACCGCCAGTGTCGCACGCGTTTGTTTCTCTTGCCACTCCTCGTGTGTTCTCCGCTCCAGGTTTTGATAATCAGCCAACGCCCGAAGGTATTTGGCCTTCCACTCGTCAATCTGTTGTTTCATACTTACCAATTGCTTGCAAATTCATCAATGAGTCCGCCCATGTAGCGGACAACCGGCACGATGTACGGGTAATTTAATCGAAACGGACCGACGACGCCAATGGCACCGGACATATGAGGTGTCGAAAATTTATGAAACACGACACCGCATTGCGACAAAAATCCTTTTGAGGTCATATCATCCTCTCCCAATAAAATTTCTAAAGGGTCTACTCCTCCTTCGATAAGCTTCCACCAAAAATCAAACTCATCCAGCGAAGCGAGTAGACCATGGGTGAGCTCATAATCATAAAACTCCGGCATAGCTAAAATGTTGCCGGCACCGGCATAATACAAATCCCCGTCTTTGGTCGCCGTGAGGGCAAGTGCCTTCGTTTTTTCTGCCAATGTTTTGGTTGCCTCACGCAAGAGCTTGTCTACTTCCTGCCGGTAATCCCAGATTTTTTCTTTGACGGCTACTTCGTCAGCAACCGACATATCTTTAGTCTTCATGAGGTGATCCACAAAGTATTTAAGCGCATCCGGTGTCGGCGAGCGGCCGGCAGAAGTGTGCGGCTGCTTGAGGAGCCCCATATCAGTGAGCCGGATCATTTCATTGCGGATGGTGGCCGGAGATACACCCAAATTAAACTTTTTGTCCAATGTTTCAGAGCCAACCGGTTCGGCTGTGGCAATATATTCCTCAACAATTGCCTTGAGAACGCCAATTTGTCGCTCGGTGAGATTTTTTATCTTATCCATTGTATTTAGCAGTACTATACATCGAGTGCTAACCCTTGTCAAGAGGATAATAAGTCTTCATAATGATAAAAGAACATGAAAAAAGTGTTTCTTTTATTGTCTATTGTTCTTATAGCAATCCCTGCCACGGTCTTCCTCGTGAACCAACAACAAGAATTGCGAAAGAAGGCAGCTCCTGCAACCACACTGGCTTTCTCGCCGGCAACGGTAAACAAAAAAGTCGGTGAAACATTTTCGCTTGAAGTGACCATTGACACTGGTGCAAACCAGGTTGTGGCCGCGGAACTCCACATCGTCTATGATCCTGAAAAATTAGAAGCACTAACGATCACCAACGGCTCCCTTTTGCCCAATATTTTAACCTCCGGTCAAATCGAACGAGGGGCCGCCTCCATCACCGTCGGAGCAACATCAGCAACCAAACCAATCTCTGTTGCCGGAGCCATTGCGGTGGTTCGATTTAAAACCCTGGAAAAAACGGATGCGCCGGTCTCTGTCCGCTTGGCACAAAATACCTTTGTCGGCAGCATTGGGGAGGGTGCAACCAATGTGTTGGTGGGCACCACGCCTGCAAATATCACCATTACCCAAGATGGATTAGCCATCATTCCAACGGCGATCCCAACGCTGACGCCCCAACCAACGGCAACCGCAAGCGCCAGCCCGTCGGCAAATCTGACCGTGTCCTCGCCAGCGAGCGGTTCGGCCATGACAACAGCAACGCCAACGATCCGCGGGAAAGCCGAACCGGGAGCAGTCGTTACCATTACGGTTTATTCCACCCCGCAAACGACAACGGTAAAAGCTGACGCCAATGGCAACTGGTCCTACACGCCAATAACGCCACTGGCAGACGGCTCGCATAATGTTGTCGTATCCGCCGCAGACAGCAGCGGCACAACAAAAACCGCAACCACGCAGTTTGTCGTGGCTGCAGGAGGCGCCTCTGCAAGTGGCAGCGCAACGATAGCACCCACGGCACAACCTATCCCTAGGTCGGGCACTGTCTCGTGGACCCTTATCACAATTGCTGTCGGCCTTTTGATTTTTCTGGGGGGAGCTTTATCGCTTGCTGTTTTAACACCCTAATATGCCCAACGTGTTTACGAGCCGCACCTCTTCAAGAACGACCAGTCTGGTATCGCTCGTAGCGCTTCTTATTTTTCTTCCCTTTCTCCTTTTGGCCGCCTACCAAACTGCAGTCCTCATTTCTCGAGCTGCCGGCACA
>JAGVFE010000008.1 GCA_020057765.1 Candidatus Woesebacteria bacterium
AACACGAGTGGTACACATACGATATTTAAAATCCGCGATTTCTGTTCTGTAATCGATGTTTGTATCGGTGAAAATAAGACAATTGATTTGTTTATCGGGCTTGAGGCGATGAATGCATTGGCAGGAATATGTATGCGGAAATTAGGAAAAATAAAGACCGTCGTCTATTATGTGTCTGATTATTCTCCGAACCGTTATCCCAGCCGTTTTTTTAACGCTGTTTATCTTTGGCTTGACCGATTTTGTGCAATGCATGCTGATTTTATCTGGGATGTCTCTCCGGCGATGCACCCGGCTCGGATCAAATCCGGTTTGGATATGACGAGGAGCGCACCGGTTATTCGCGTACCGAACGCATTATACCCCGTCCAGATTCGCCAACTTCCGGTTCGTAAGATTGAGCCGTACTCGTTGGTTTTTCTGGGGACGTTAGGCGAGGAGAATGGTCCCGGGTTGTCCATTGAAGCGGCGTCACTACTGGTAAAAGATTTCCCGAAATTACGTCTTCATATTATCGGCGGCCCTTCATCAGAAATAATTCGATTGAAAAAAATTGTGCAAGATCACGGGATAGAATCTCAGGCAATTTTTCACGGATTTATTTCGAGCCGGACGAAAATAGCTGCGTTAGTGCGCTGCTTCGCTATCGGATTGGCACCATATCGGGCAGCGCCAGGTTCTGTCCGATTCTATGGTGATGCGACAAAAATTCGTGCGTATATGGCCGCGGGATTACCAACCATTACGACCCACGTGCCGCCGCTTGGCAGGGAGGTGAGAGATGCGGGTGCCGCGATTATTGTTGGCGACAATCCTCATGAAATTGCCGATGCTATTGTTAAAATTTTTTCTGATCGCCAACGGTATGCTGCAATGCGGAAGGCAGCAATTGGTTTTGCAAGATCAAATACGTGGGACAATGTTTTTCGTACTGCACTTACTATTATGGAGCGGTTTTGAGAAAATTGCGGTATAGTTTCGCATAATGATATTTTTGAGCAAGTTTGTAGGCGTTTTTGGCATACGTATCCCAGTGTAAATGGATTGTTTTAATGGCATCGATAAGTTGCTGTGTTTGGTTGTATTCTACGATAATTCCAGCGTTATTTTTAACGACTTCTGTTGCAAATGAGGGAACATTAGTCATAACTACGGGTACATATTGACTCAAGTAAGCCTTTATTTTTGAAGGATCCGCCCAGTATGATTCATTGCTTGCATCAGGAACATACATTGCAAGACCTGCTATCCAGCGCCGCATGATCTTATCGACCTCGTCTTCTGTTTTAATAAAACCAAGAAGCGTTACATATTTTTTCCATCGCTTCGCCCGTTTTTTGAAGTAATTTTCTTCCGGGCCTGATCCGATACATTCTATTTTAATGTTTGGCATTGTTTTAACAAGCAACGGAAGAACATCAAAAAGGAAATCAAGACCTTGACTTTTTTTGAGCATACCGAGGAATCCTATAATGAGTTTTCGTTTTGTGAGAGGGCGTGTCGTGGGATTGGTACCTATAGGAATGATATCGTAAATTCGGATTTTGGAAAGAACTCCCAATTTTTGTCGAAGCATAACTAATTTTTTACTAATAAATGCAAGATGATCGGTATCACGGACTGCAGGCTTATCAAATTTCCAGTATACCCATCGAAGCAATCGAATGCGCCAGTCAGCGTAGCCCGGCGGGTAGTAGTCCCAGACCCAAAAAATAGTTTTTTTTACTATATGAAATTTTTTTAGAATGTTTCCTATCCAAGCCGTGTAAGCATTTACGGACATAAATTGGTCAATGCGATGATATTTCAGTTTGAATCGCCAGGCGTAATAAAGCGTTTGTAAAAAAATAAGAAATGCAACTGCAGGCAGAGATGGGAAGCGCAATAATTCCGGTGTACGAAGGGGTATAAGTTTGCGCTGCAGTGAAATTTTTCCATGCTCGTATACACTCAAAATATTGGTGTTCCGGCCGTTTTTTAGGCGAAGATGGTCGTAGGAAAAATGGATGACGACTGCATAGTTGCTAATAAGAAAATCCAGAATTCTCCCGGCATTGTCGTAAGGAGAAAAATTGATATAAACGATTGTATGGTTGTTTTTCATGCAAGCCATCATTATAGTAGATGACGCCTATCGAGTACAGAATGGTATTATGCAAATCTTTCACACAATTCAAGCAACTCATACAGCAATGAAGGTTGGACATATCATTCCTTATCTTTCTGATTGTCGAAGTCTGCTTGATTTTGGGTGTGGTGATCTTTCGTTGGTCTCAGGGCTTAAAAAGATACTACCGGATCTTCGGATAACCGGAGTAGACATTGTCGATTTTGGAATACGACCGAACGGGATACTGTTTACTAAATATAATGGAGAAAAATTACCGTTCAAAAATAATTCATTTGACGTTGTTATTGCTTATCATGTCCTTCATCATACTGATGATCCGCAAAAGCTCTTTGCCGAGTGTGCACGTGTAGTGAGGAAAAAGATATTGCTTGTTGAGCCTATTCCTCGAGTGTCATTTGAGAGACCGTTTATGATGATTTTGGATTGGGTGTTTAATGTCTGGAAAAATAAAACTATACGCATGCCGTTTGCATTCTTAAGCGAGTCTATTTGGTATAAATTATTTCACCTCCATCATCTTGGGGTTGTAGTGAACAAAGATATCGAACCGTTCCCTCGGTGGTTGCCCACAGGAAGATCGCACCTATTTGTCCTCCACAAAAATCCGAAAAAATAGGCAATCGTGCTACAATATACACATGGCAGATAGCAGGACGTGTTTGGTCACCGGTGGTGCAGGATTTATCGGATCCCACCTTTGTGATGCTCTTCTTTTGCTTGGACACAAAGTGATCTGTATAGACAATTTGCTTACCGGACGAAAAGAAAATCTTAGAGACGCAGTACAAAATCCTCATTTTACTTTTATCGAGCATGACGTGACGAAGCCGTTATCCAAAGATGCATGTGAACAGATCGGTACTATTTCGTACGTCTTTCATCTTGCCTCACCCGCATCAGTTGTGGATTATCAAAAATACCCTGAAGAAACAGCCCTTACTAACAGCATGGGGACCATCAATATGCTCCGTTTTGCCAAGGACATAGGAGCTACGTTTCTGTTGGCATCGACGTCTGAAATTTACGGTGATCCGAAAGAACATCCGCAAAAGGAAGCCTATTGGGGGAATGTCAATCCCGTCGGACTGCGCGCCTGTTACGATGAGTCCAAACGCTTTGGCGAAATGATCTCTATGGTGTATCACCGACGAGATGGGGTCGACGTTCGTATTGCCCGAATTTTTAACACCTACGGTCCCCGCATGCGGCCGGATGACGGGCGGGTTGTTTCTAACTTTATCAACCAGGCAATAATCAATAAGCCGTTAACTGTGTATGGAGATGGAAGCCAAACGCGCTCATTTTGTTTCGTCGATGATTTAGTCGAGGGCATCATGAAAGGGATGTTTACGGACGGGATAAACGGAGAAGTTATCAACCTGGGTAATCCGGAGGAATATCGCGTGATTGAGTTGGCAGAAAAGATCAAAGCAATGACGGGTGCCACGTCGGAAATCGTATTTAAAGACTTACCTCCTGATGATCCACGGGAACGCCAGCCGGATATTACGAAGGCTAAGCGACTCCTCGGTTGGGAACCAAGAGTTTCTGTGGACGAGGGGTTACGCAAGACGATTGAGTATTATCGAAAGCTATGAAGCCGCAAGATATAGGATTCATCCTCGTTTTTGTGATTCTCTTAGTTTTTCGTCGTCCGGTTTTATTTGTTTGGGC
>JAGVFE010000100.1 GCA_020057765.1 Candidatus Woesebacteria bacterium
ATTTACGTAAGTCCAATCTTAAACATCGTTCATGAATTCCAAGGCTTTTTTTGCCATCTGTGCCCAAGAAAACATACGGGCTCTCTTTTTTCCTTTATGAACTAATGTTTTTCGAACCGATGTATAGGTAGTAATCATTTTCATGGCATTTGCAAATCCATTGATATTTTTTGGTTCGACTATAATCCCTGCATCCCCAATTATCTCCGGCAACGCTCCAGCAACTGATACAATCACCGGACACCCGCTGGCCATGGCCTCCACAACGGGCAAACAAAAGCCTTCCCACAATGAAGGCATGACAAGCGCCGTGGCGCCCCGATAAAGTGAGGCAAGCTGTTCATCGGAAACGACACCCAAAAGCTGCACGCGGCTCTGCAGCGACAATCTGCAGATAACCTCATTTATGGCCGGATCCAACCAATAATTTCCTCCAACCAAGTACAAATCATACGGATGCTTGGATGTGGAGACAAATTTGGCAAATGCTTCAAGAAGCGTCGGAATATTTTTACCTCGCTTGAGGGCACCCACAAAAAGGAAATACGGTCGAGGACTTTTGTATTTATTGCCGAAGGCAGTAAATTGTTTGCTCACACCCGGATAACAAATCGTTAGTTTATTTTTACCAACACCGTAGAATTCGACCAGATCCTGTGCGGTTGCATGAGAAATGGTCATAATATGATCTGATCGTTTGACCAGGGCCGCTGTCTGCTTTTTCAAGCTATCGTACGAGCCAGGATACGCCTGGGGGAAATGCAAAAATCCTACATCATAGACAAAGCCTATAGAATATTTTGCAAAAGAGGGGAGTGACTGAGAAAGACCCAAAAAAACATCAACGGGATTTCGCCGAAGCTCAAGCGGCAGCCACAAACGAAACCACCCAATCTGGGGCAGCACGACATTGGTCATCCCACTTCCAAACAGCTGCAGTATCCCCCGCTCTAGTGGCCGGAAACTATAGAGTCGGTAGGTATTCTTTTTGTCTTGCTTGCCAAGTTCGATGAGGAGATTAACCACGACACGATACACGCCGACTTTCAGTCGGTCATCAGTAATTGATAGCGCTCCCGCATCAACGCCAATAATCATAGAGTGTTTTTGGCAGACGCAATAATTCATGCAACTTTACTTGCCATGGCGCGTTTCGTAAGGCAAATAGCAAATGATTCCGGGCAAGATAATATTCTTTCTTCCGTCCACTGGCGAAGTTGAGATTATGTTTGAATCCACTCAACTCGACATGATGGAGCGGAAATCCAGCTTTTTTTGCTCGCACAGAAAAATCCGCGTCTTCATAATACATAAAATACGGCTCGTAAAACGCACCGACTGTCTGAAGAACATTTTTATGTATCGCCATGCACGATCCGGAAACATAGTCAACCGAGCCCTTTGCCGGCAGAATCGTCGTCCATCGTCTGGTATCAAACGATCCGACTTCCGGCCCAAAAATGCCCGGCTCTGATTTTTTCAATGTTTCAACGAACGTCTTGATGTCTTTCTCTGGCATCACAATATCCTGATTGCATATCACCACCCACTCGGCTCCGTGTTCCAGTGCATATTGAATTCCCACATTGGCTCCCCCACCATATCCATGGTTTTCTTCCGTGTTGTCAACCATGAAACTATTGACCAAATGAGAAATTTGTTTACATCGGCGTGTTTGTTCTTTGCTTGGTTTAAAGAAAACAAAAATAAACCACACGGCATCTTTCATAATTTTTTGTATGCTATGAGCATCGCCTCTCCTTTGCCTGTTGCCAAAGCCATTGTATCAAGGATGCCGTAGATTGGCCGCTTCCACCAGGGATGCATGGCGCGATCGTGATTTTCGTATGTGGCTCCAACCCGTTGAAAACCAAATGGTATAATTAGAGCATCGAGTGTTGACAGAGTAAAATGCCACCAGTGCTGGTCTGGGATTAAGGATTGCCAGCGGCCTTTTTTCAGTTGCGCCATGAAGCTGCCAAAATTCGGTACGCCGATAAACAAATATCCATTAGCTAGGATACTGTCTGCTACATCAGACAGAAGTATTTTTGGATTTTCTACGTGTTCCAGTACGTGATTTATGACGACACCATCGACACTTTTTACTTTTCGTTTATCAAACAATGTGGACAGGAGCGATATTCCAAAATATTTCTTCGCCGCAACAACCGATACTTTTGACGGTTCAAATCCAATCGCATCAAATCCTGCTTTGATTGCTTCATTGACAAGCAATCCAACTCCTGCGCCAACATCGACCAGCTTGCCGGAGGCAAGATTACGTTTGACAAAGGCAATCACGTGACCAAACAACTGGCGAAACATCGCTTCTTTCTCAATATACACCGAAATATCCGCCGCACCATAGAAATTTTTGCGTTTTTCTTTATCCGACGACTCTGTCCGAACCTGCCCGCACGCCAGGCACTCCATGATCGTATATTCACCAGAACTAAATAATTTCTTTACCTTACGGCTTCCACACAAACAATGCGGTATTATTTTCTCCATAACAAAATCCAGTACGTGAGGGTTTCCATGTACGCAAATGCCAAGGCCAAAACCAACCCTCGCCAGCCATCTCTATACCCCCTATCGTTGATAAACCTCACCCAAAACATATGCGGTCCATAGAGGAAAAGTTTTTGGAATGTTGCGCGCTCCCCTGCTTTCGACTTCTGCCTAGCCGCGATCCACGCATACGAAGTAAACTTCCTAAAAAGTTGCGTTGGAGTACGATAGGAATGGTGATGAATCTTGCCCTTAAGCTCCCCCACCGCTCCCTTCTTCATCACAACTTCCTCATGCACCGCCTCCGGTGAAATCCTCGCGCGCCCTCGCCGAAACAGCCGCACCTTTGCATACTTCTCTCCCCCGTAGTACACCGGCCTCCCAAACACATAATTCTGATACGGAATTCTATATGCTACAACCGGGCTGCCGTTCTTCTCAATCACATTTTTATGCACGTGCATAATTTTGTGATGGTTAGTGATACGTCTGATTTCGTAAATCAGCTCGGAAGAAACGCGCTCATCCGCATCCAACACGAGAATCCAATCGCCCTTGGCTTTCTCAACAAGATTTTGCTTCCGCTCTCCAAAACCGTTCTTCCCGGACGCAACAATCGTGGCGCCAAACCGGCGCAATATCTCCCGCGTCCCATCCGTACTCCCCTCATCATCCACCAGCAACTCACTCCATAACCCCTTCACGCTCTCCAGCGCCTCCCCGACCACATCCGCACAATTTTTCGTAATCATTAAAACAGAAAGAGTCATGGTTTTTGGGCAATTATCTCTAGGTTCGTTCCCCAGGAGTTAAAATTAAGAATTGGATAAAGGAATTGACAAAAAAGACTATCAAAAAGAAACGATTTAACTTTTTTGACTAAGCTTGTTCGAAAATCTTTGCTATTTGGCAAGTTGTCGGCCGATTTACCTTCTTTGTACTTGAGTGGTTGCTAGATCGGAAGAGCACACGTCTG
>JAGVFE010000048.1 GCA_020057765.1 Candidatus Woesebacteria bacterium
AGAACCAAGAGAGTCAGCCACTCAACGCCGCGTAGGTCCTCCCGAAGGACAAATGCGCTGCCGGCGTAGGCAGCAAGAGCCAACAACATGACCATAGGATACCGCCATTCAAGGGAAATAAGCTGGGTCAAAACGAGGCCAAGGGTTAGAACAACCGTAACGACGACGAACTGCTCCCGCTTGGATAGCTTGACTTTGCGCTCGGTGCGCTTGAACCATTTGCGAAAACGATCAATCATGGTATTGAAACAAGTTTACGCGACATTGGTATAAATTTCTTGCACATCTTCGAGTGAGTCGAGCTGTTCGAGAAGCTTGGTCAAAGCCTGATGGGCATGTTCATCCAAATGGATTTCAAAGGTTGGACGAAAATGGATGTAGTCGACCCGGCGAAACTGATACATAACCGCACCGGGTGAGGCAAGTCGGCCGCCATAGCGATCCAAAGCATTTTTAATTTCCGAAACGGTGCGTTGCCGATTATCCGTGGCCGCCTCAATGATCAGAGCGCTTCCTCCGGGGCCGATGGCTTCATAGACGGCAGATTCAAGTGACGCAGCTCCCTCCCCCGCCGCTTTGGCAATAGCCCGGTCAATGGTATCATTGGGCATATTGACGCTACGGGCTTTTCCCAACGCTAAACGAAGGCGAAAATTTTTGTCGGGGTCAATGATGCCGCCGCCTTCTTTGACGGCTATCGTAATGGCACGGCTTGCCTTGGTGAATGCTGCACCCTTTGCCGCGTCCGTGCCTGCTTTTTGATGTTTGACTTTACTCCACTTAGAATGACCGCTCATGATATGTTTATTCTAACTTCAACCTTGACTTTTCTCAACCAGAACGACTACACTTTGCACCATGCCCGACAGCACACTGTCTGATCAAACCGCAATTGCCGCAGCCTTAACCGGAAACTGGAAAGAAGCTATCTTGATCAATCTGGCACTCCTTAAAGTTGACAAAACCGATGTAGACACGCTCAATCGCCTCGCCTACGCCTATCTCAAAAGTGGAGAAATTGCTGCAGCCAAACGAACATTTAGCAAAGCATTAGATCTGGACCCGTACAACGGTATTGCTCTCAAAAACAGCAAGCTCCTCTCTGGCGCCAAACGAAAATCCACAAAAGGGCAGGCACTACCTGCGGCTGCTCCCAGTGCATTTTTGGAAGATCCGGGTAAAACCAAAATCGTTTCCTGCGTCAATTTAGCCCCCGCCCAAAGCCTGATGACGCTTTCGCCGGGACAAATGGTGGACCTCAAGCCCCGCAAACATGCCGTCGAGATTCGATCGGATAAAACCTATCTGGCTGCGTTGCCCGATGATGTGACATTTAAACTCCTCAAACTTTTGGCTGCCGGCAACACCTATCAAGTCGTCGTCAAAGCAGTCGGGAAAAATATGCTCACGGTCATCCTGCGCGAGCTTTCGCGCGGCAAACGCTTTGCCAACCAACCGTCATTTATCTCCACGACGGCAACAAGCTATACCCCGTTTGCACCAGCGGAGGTTCATCCAGAAGAAAAGCCAAGTGTTGTAGCAACCGGAGAAGAAGATTTGGAAGAAGAAGATAAAACCGAAGAAAAAGAGCCGGAAGAAGAAGTGGTCTAAGGTGGTAAAAAGAGTTTTTCAAAATCACTGCCCACACGTAGCTCTAAATCTGACCGAACACTTTCGCCAATTTTGGTCTGGCAATGGAAAAACTGTTGAAAATATTTTGCGGTTTTTGTTTCTAATTTTTCCTTGGTCCCTGACACGACACAACGGCCAACAGCTGGACTATCGTTGCCAATTCCGACCACGAGTGCTCCCGCACGGGAGACGCGGCGCTCCATCCTGCGGCCGAGTGTTTGCGTCGGTGTCGTGTTGTATACCATCACCCGGAGCGATTGGCTCCGCACGTCTTCTTCTTCTAGGCGGGTCCCAAGGACGACATCAAGCCGGTCACGATCAATAAACTCTCCCGTGGTTCCGTCGGCAAGTTCTTTTTTGACAACGGCAGGGGTATCTCCGACGTCAAACTTCTCAAAAGCATCAGTCCGGAGGCTTTGGGTTGCCAATACTAATGGTAAAAATGTTTGCAGCGAGAGATTCGTTCTAAACTTTCCCATCATCAAACCCCATGCGTTGCTAATTGAAAATATTTCCCGTACGGATGCTTCGCCTGTGGGCCAATGTACCAAGGAACAGGAATGGCTAGCAATTCTCCTAAACTATCAGCAAGTAGTGCTCTGTCCTTAGTGTCTAATTCTCCCAATTTCCAAAGCGATTGCAGCGAGTACTCGCCCACTCCGGTAAGACCGGTAATTGCCACCGCAGCAGGTAACTCAATGATGGTCACGTGCTTCCTGACTCCGTCCCAGGAGACAACCGACATGGGGTTTCCGGCCAACAGCACGGTGGTACGAAAATCCGAGGAGGGGAAAAGTTGCCAGAGAAGCATTACAAGGAAAATTGCAACGCCCGCAAAACCGGCAAGAAAGACAAAAACTTTCGAATACCGAAGGCCTAATCGGTGATAGCGCCGCTCACTTTTTACCATTCTTTTTTCCCTTTTTTAATAATCTCAACCTGCGGCGGTGCCCATGCACTCCCCATCTGCTTTTGGGCCTTTTTTTCCAGATCGCCCTTTTTGGGCTTCTTTTTGTCTCCTTTGTAATATCCCCCAAATTGCCCCATATTGGTTCCCCTTTCAATACCAGCCTATCAAAAACCGCGGAAGTTAACAAGGCAGAGAGAGTCGGTCACAAACTTTAAAATTGTTTTATCCCAACCCGTGTTCTATCTTCAGCCTGCTGACTTTGCCGGCGATATCTTCTTGTGTTTGACCAAACTCGCCCAATACTCGCGTGACGATGGAAAGGGCTGCTTCAAATTCCGGCTGGACGACGGTGTGAACGCCGAGGGATTTAAGATGGCTTTGATCTTCTTCAAAATGCGTCCGGCAGATAATTTTGATGCGGCGGTTGAGCGAATGGGCGTGGGCAATGACCATCTCCTGAGTGTGACGGTCCGGAATGGCGATGATGATGGCGCGAGCCAGATCCACTTGGGCAAAGTCGAGGACCTCTCGTTCCGCCGGATCGCCATAAATGGCATGTATTCCCTTTTCTTTTAATTTCATAATCGTCGTGTGATTGTAGTCAACCACTAAAAATGGAATATTGGCCATCAAAAGTGCCCGACCAATATATTTACCAACCCGACCATAGCCGCAAATAACGATGTGATCGGCAATTGGGTACTGCTCACCTTTGTTGCTAACTTCTTCCTTGGTGGGAAATATCACAGGCAACCGATTGCCTGTGACTTTGGCAAGGCGGTAATACCACTCGTGACTTCGGTTCAAAAGCGGCACAGTCAAAAAAAGGCTGCCACAGGTGATGGCTGTCAGAAAAGATGATTGATCCGTTGATATCGCACCTAAGGTAACTCCCTCTTTGCCCAAAACCAGACCGAATTCGCTCATTTGCGTCAGCGACACAGCCACCAAAAATGCCGTCTTCCGATGATACCCCACGAAACGCGCCAATACCAAAATGACAAACCACTTGAGCGCTACGATGCCAACTATGGTGGTAATCACCGGGATAAATTTAGTAATCAGAAACGACGCCGGTAGCGCAAAACCGAGGGTGACAAAAAAAATAATGCCAAAAAGATCACGCATAGGTCGGATTTCGGCAAACACGGCATGATTTTGACTCGTTTCGGCAACCAGCAACCCGGCAATGAAAGCACCGATGGCAATAGAGAGTCCCACAGCGGCTGCACCAACGGCAGCCATCAATACGACACCGGCGATGGCCAGCACCAACATCTCTCGGCTACCAATTTTGGCAACATAAGCAAAAAGCTTTGGCAAAATTTTTCTGCCCAAGACCACAACGATGGCCAAAAATACCGCCGAGGTCAAAATGCTGGTGGCCACCTTCAGCATCGATAATCCTACTGTGTTTCCTCCGCCAATAACCGAAACTAGTGTGGGCAATACGACCATCATAGGCACGACAGCCAAATCTTGCACCACAAGCCAACCGATGGCTACCTCCCCCGGAATGGTGTCGAGTTCTCCCCTGTCAGCAAGCAATTTCACGACAAGGGCAGTTGATGAAAGAGCAGCGGCTGCGGCGATAAAAAGTGCCGGAAGAAATGAGAACCCGAAGAGTTGCAATATAAGGAGCACCAGACCCAAAACCAAGAGTATTTGGACTCCCGCGGCCCAACCGACAACGGGCAATACCGATTTGAGCCGAGCAAAAGAAAACTCGATACCGAGGGTAAATAATAACAGTGTGACGCCGACGTCACTAAATACCGAAAGTGTGGGTACGTCCACAAAATTCCGCAAGAGATTGCCAACGATAAAACCGCCGACGATGTAACCCAATACCAGGGGCTGTTTGAGACGCTTGGCGATAAATCCACCCATGAAGGCGGCGGCAAAAACAAGAAGAAGCGTGGTGATGAGAGAAAAGTTATTGGGAGACACTTCTCATATCATCCGGTATCGGGGCAACGAAAGCAACCTCTTGCCCTGTGGTGGGATGGGTGAAGACAATTTTCCATGCATGAAGCATGACACGAGGGGCCCAGGTACGGTCATCCCGCGATGTTTTCCTGCCGGCATACAACGGATCACCAACGATGGGGTGGTTGATATATTTGAGGTGAACGCGTATCTGATGGGTCCGACCGGTCTCGGGATAGACCTCAA
>JAGVFE010000136.1 GCA_020057765.1 Candidatus Woesebacteria bacterium
ACGAGCGCTGCGGTTGTCGATGCGTGGATGGCCTCACCAACCCACCGGGAGAACATTATGAAGTCACAATATCATGATATCGGCTTTGCGATAGTCAATGGTGTCCTTGATGGCGAGGAAACGACGCTGGTTGTTCAAATGTTCGGCACCACATCAGCAAAGTTTGCTCAGGCGCCGTCTCCGAGCAAACCTGTTGCAGTCTCCACCGTAGATACTTCCATTGGTCAAGTTTTGGTGTCACAATTTGGCTCTGCAGTGATCAAGCCGGCAGTAGATGCGACAACACTGACTCACACCGTCACTTTTCTCTTTATCGGGTTCCTTTTGGGTGTTTTAGCAATTGATTTTTGGCTTGTCCGGAATCGCAGACTTGTTCGTTTGACCGGGCACACTGTTGGACACCTGGTTTTTCTCGGTTCCCTGCTGGTTTTGATGGGCGCGATGGCACGAGGCACTATTTTATGAAAATACACAGTGTTCATTTTTTGATACTACTTGCAATATTGGGTTTGGGTATCGTATCGTTTTTTGCTGCGGCAGGTAATACTGGATTGCAGTTTTTAATCGGGGTCATTACTGCATTAGGCTATTTTTTGTGGGGGCTCATTCACCACGCCGCCATTGGAGATCTTCATAAGAAAATTGTGGTAGAATACATTCTTATTGCGGCTATTGCCGTTTTACTTTTAGAAGTTGCTCTCGGGCCGTAATTTGCTATGAAAGGGGTTATATTAGCTGGTGGATTAGCCACTCGACTTCGACCGCTCACCCTTGTTACGAACAAGCATCTTTTGCCGGTCTATCACCAACCGATGATTTACTTCCCGCTTATGGCTATGAAAAAAGCGGGAATCAAGGAAGTGCTTCTTACGACATCAGCCGACCACGCAGGTCACTTTGCCAACTTACTCAAAGCCGGTGAAGATTTTGATCTCAAGCTGTACTACGCAGTCCAGCAAAATCCCAAAGGGGGAATTTCTGAAGCCATCAATCTTGCTAAGGAATTTGCCAAGCATGAGCCGATTTTGGTGCTTTTGGGGGATAATATTTTCACTTTTGATCTGGCCCGCGCCGTGAAGTGGTACGAAGAAAATGAAAATAAAGGAGCGGTTGTGTTTGGCGTACACAAAGATACGGAGTCAGGCCAATATGGAGTCATAGAAGTGGACAATAGCGGCAAAGTACTATCTATTGAAGAAAAACCACAACATCCAAAGAGCGATATTGCCCAAACGGGTATTTATATCTATGACGAGACGGTGTTTGCTAAAATTGCCGGTCTTTCTTCTTCAGATCGGGGAGAGTTGGAGGTTACAGACCTTAATAATATGTATTTGACTGAAGGTGCTTTGTCGTGTGAAGTAATTGATTGGTGGGTAGATGCCGGTACATCATTCGATGAATTGCTCGCCGCAAATAAGCAGGTAGCAGAAATGGTCAAGAAAGGGCAACTGTGAAACTCCTTATAACCGGCGGAGCCGGCTTTATCGGCTCCAACTTTATCCACTACTGGCTTATCAATCATCCGCAGGATGATATCGTCAACATAGACAAGCTCACGTATGCCGGTAATTTAGAGAATTTGGTGGACGTAGTAAATAATCCTCATTATCAATTTATTAAGGGTGACATCTGTGATCCCGAAACTGTTGCAAAAGTATTCGTGGGCATTGATATGGTCGTCCATTTTGCTGCCGAAAGTCATGTGGATCGATCAATATTGTCAGCTTCCCCTTTTGTCATGACGAACGTCGTTGGTACTCATATCATGTTGGAAGCAGCAGTTAAAGCAGGGGTGAAGCGATTTCATCACATCTCTACAGATGAAGTATTCGGATCGCTCAAACTTAATGATCCGAGTAAATTTACTGAACGAACAAAATATGACCCCAGAAGTCCATATTCGGCAAGCAAGGCAGGGTCGGATCATTTAGTAAACGCCTATTACCATACGTTTGGCTTGCCTATTACGATTACCAACTGTTCCAATAATTACGGCCCGTATCAATTTCCTGAAAAGCTCTTCGCCCTTGCCATCACCAATATTTTGGAGGGGAAAAAAGTGCCGGTCTATGGCGATGGAAAATACGTTCGCGATTGGCTCTATGTTGAGGATCACTGCAGCGCCATCGATGTAGTGCTCACGAAGGGCAGCCCCGGAGAAACATATTGCGTAGGTGGACTCACGGAAGACATAGATAACCTGACTATTATCAAAAAAATCCTTTCAATTATGGGCAAGGATGAATCAGTAATAGAGTTTGTAAAAGACCGTCCGGGCCATGATCGGCGCTACGCCATTGATTGGACGAAAATAAAAATGCAGCTTGGGTGGAAACCGGCACACGATTTTGACACCTGGTTGGCCAAAACAGTCGAGTGGTACCAAGCGCACGAGGAATGGTGGAAGCGGGTAAAACTATGAACATCATCGGCACTGGTTTTTCCGGTCTTGTTGGATCACGGGTAGTTGAACTTTTTTCCCCTGAATTTTCTTTTGAGAATTTAAGTTTGGAAACCGGGGTAGATATTACGCAAAAAGA
>JAGVFE010000043.1 GCA_020057765.1 Candidatus Woesebacteria bacterium
AAGGTGATTGGGTTCAGCGGGACTACGGGTTGCAATTTGCTCAACGTGAATGTTCTTTTTGACAAGGTCCCTTTTTGATTTTGAACTTAAGACTGAAATGTCTGCGTCAATTAATGCGCCATACAATTCCTCGAACCATTTTATTTTGTGCAAGCCTTCAGTTGCAAAACCTATTCTGATGGGCTTTTTAGCATCGATTTCCTGAGAATGTAAAGCCTCTCCACTACCCACATAAACCGTCGTTGGTAACTCCACATTTTTCATATCCGCATTGCCCATAGTGTAAGACGTATTATAGAACAATCATGTAAACAAAGGAGCGGACGATACCCTGCTTCATCATGCCCTTCTCCCTATAAACCACATACCGGAACCCACAACCGTCTCCATAACATCAACTTCACAAAGCCTTGCTTTCTATAGGCTATTCTGGTATACTCCCCGTTCATGGTTACCAATCACGGCGTCATTTTTGAATGGGCCCACCCGCCAGCTGCAACTTTTTCCCACGGTCGTCGAAATTTGTTGCACTTCTCGAGACTGGCGGTTGCCCTTATTGCCTTCGCCCTCGGCGGGATTGCTGGGCCATTAACGCCGACGGTACGGTTAGAAACGGCGTATCTATTGAAACAAGCAAATCTCGCCATTGCGCCCCCTAGCCACCCGCTCCCACCGTCTGTTCCGGTGGTATTTAATCCCCTCGTCACCCCGGATGGAGCCTCAATTGCCCCAGTGAACACCGATTTTAGCCTCATTATTCCAAAGATCGGGGTGAATGCGGCCGTCATCCCGGCGGTGAACCCGGCCGATACCAAAGAGTATATGGATGTTCTCAAAAAGGGCATAGCCCACGCCTCTACTTCCTACTTTCCCGGCGAGGGAACTACGTATCTTTTTTCGCACTCGACCAACTACGACTGGTTTGTGAGCGATCTCAATGCCGTCTTTTACCACCTCAAAAACCTTACCGAGGGAGACACCATCGTACTATTTTATAAAGGAAAACAATTTACGTATCGGCTAACCGAAAAGAAAATCGTGGCGCCAAGCGAGATCTCCTATCTCGTCGGAGTCGCAGGAGACAAGCGGCTGATTTTGCAGACGTGCTGGCCGCCGGGATCTACTACGGAACGACTCCTTATCTTTGCGAATCTCGTGGAAGAGCGAGGAAGTATCCTGTAATACTTGACATACTGCCAAAACTCTGCTATAATCCGCAGATTCGGTTCGAAATAGATAAAACTATGAAGCAATACATCCTTTCAATCTTTTCTGTTACACTCTTGGCGGCAAGTCTTTTTGCTCTGCCGGTTAAAGCCGAAACCTGCACAACGCAATATGGCGGCACAACCACGTGTGTTCCTACTGATCTTACCATTAACAAGCAGGTAAAAAATCCTGTATCGAGCGTATTCGTCGAAAACCTCTCCTCGACCGATCCGGCGTTTTCACCCGGCTCCGAAGTTTTGTTCAAATTGACGATCAAAAATGCAAGCGGCCAGACGTTTAACCCGGTAACGGTCAAAGACACACTGCCCACCTACCTGACCTTTGTGGCAGGCCCGGGCACCTTTGACAAACCAAGCAACACGTTAACCTTTGCGCTTGAAAACGTCATTGCCGGCGAAACGCGCACGGTTGAACTTCTGGTAAAAGTCGTTGATAAAAGCGCCTTCCCTGGCGGCAAAAGCTTCTTTTGTGTCGTCAACGGGGTCAACGTCTCGGCTCTCAACCGAAACGACGGCGACACCAGCCAATTGTGCATCCAAACCGAAGTGTTGGGCGCAACCACCCTGCCGGCGGCGGGCTTCAACGATCTCCTCCTTTTACTGCCGTTTGTGGGAGTAGGGTTGGGTGGCTTTGCCCTGTTAAAAAAGAAAAGCTAATGCTCTTGCCCAGAGGAGCGAAGCGATGAAGGGTCTGCCGGCCTAGGAGAGAAAGAAAAACCGGCAGAGTAGCCGGTTTTTTAGTGGCATTGATTTCGGAAATGAGTCCTTCGACTTCGCTCAGGATTCGTTCTCGGAATCAAGTGAAACGCAGGGATGTGCCATATGGTACATCCCACATCCGGGCCTTTGTGGCGTCTAAATCCTGCAATCGCGCAGTCTTTTGGGACGATCAAAGATAGCTCTTTTATATCTGGAAAACATTACAAAGCATCAATAAGCGCGTCTGTGGTTATCCCTGCTTGACGCAGCATGGATTTGAGCGTGCCTTTCTTAAACGGACGATTGTGATAGGGTACGGTCACCTTTCTACCATCAGTGTGATGATAGCGGTGGTGACTGCCGTCCGAACGAGCAAGGAAAAAACCGTTCTTTTTCAGCACATTGACAAAATCACGGGCCTTAACAATGGGAAGTTTGGGCATACGCTATGAGGCAAAGACATGAGCATCAACCGGAGCTTGCACTTGGATGTGGGTCAGGAAACTCCTGGGAGAACTGGGAGATGGAATTTCCTCTCCTTCTTGAGCAAGACATTGAAGATGAAACTCTATAGTTTTTTGGATATTGAGGAGTGCTTCCTCAACCGTGTCGCCGTCATCAGCGATACCTAAACCAGGACAATATGCCGTAAACCCTGGCTTATTACTCCCGGTTTCTGTATCCGGATCAATCACGATGCTATAGTTGAGAATTGTCGTTTTCATATACGGACAGTATACCATGTCCGTCAATCATATATTTGATATCGGAAATGAATTCTTACAAAACAAGAGGATTCTTTCCCGGGATCAAAAGTCTTGGGAGAAGTTATTGTGATAGTCCTGAGAGTCTTTGAAGCATATGCGCTTCACTTTTCACTTTCTGACTTTTCACTTTAGACTCCTATTCGCACATTCCCACAGTACTAGACTTCCTTGCTCGCCCGCCAGCAACTGCGTAGCTGTGGGCGGGCCTCGCAAGAGCGTCAGTACGTGGCTGCATCGCATCTGCGGTGCAGATAGCTCTTTGACAGTAGTTGTTGGGAAAATAAATAACGTCGGTACGCGTGCAGAACATCCTTCTTTAATTCCTTTCTTGAGACGGACGGTGGACAAGTCCACTGTGGAGATCATTTTTTTTGGTCTTTACGGCGGACTTGTCTATTTGAAGTCCAAAAAAATTTCTTTGAAAGGGGTTAAGAAAAAATAATATTTTAACCTCGCGTTCGACTGCTTCGCCAAATGGCGGGGCAGAAAATGAAAAAGGAGGGACCGATGGAATTCTACACCGCTCTTCAAGCGTGGCTCCAGTACTTGACGGAGTCATGGTGGGTCCGCGGGGTCGGCATGGTGGCCGGCTTCTGGATCCTGATGCAGCTCCAGCTCCTGCCGAAC
>JAGVFE010000074.1 GCA_020057765.1 Candidatus Woesebacteria bacterium
ATGATGCGAGGTGACTGCGTCCACTGCTCCCTGCGTCTCGTTTTCAATAAACCATTGGAAAAAAGACCGCACGTCAGAAAGGTAATTTTTAATCGTTATTTTGGAGGCTTTTTGCAGCGTGAGAAATTCGGTAAATGTGGATTCGAAAAGCCGTTGATAATCAGAGAGATTAGACAGGATTATACTGGCCATATATATATACAATACATTTATGAATAAGCCGTCAAGAGGCAAAATGAGGGAAAAATGATGCAGTTGGATAGAGGTAGAGTAGAGGAGGATTTCGAACTGTTGAGGCTAGTCATAATTCCCGTACATTCCCGTATATAAATTTCACGAATTACCGCATATAAATATTTAGCTTGCTCTTATAGATAAAATCATGTCATTGTTTAACATATATTGAATAGTAGTGTTTGATAGCGTTGCATTGTCTCTTCTTGCACCACGACTTTTCCCAATAGTATCCACAGAAATAATAAAGCCCGATAGGGCAGTCTCAATTTGAGTAAAGCCTTATAACTAAATTGGTTTAGGCCTTATAGTAAAATCGAGTGTTTTTTTCTTGCTTTGTCTCCTACTTGCGCTTCAACCCATATTGGCTATACTTGCGATATATATATGAAGAACGACTCGAGCGGTTTTGATCATAAAGCAGTAGAAGCAAAGTGGGCAGAAGCATGGCGGCGCGTCGGTCTTGATTTGACCAATATTGCGGAAGCAAAGCGACCGTTTTATAACCTCATGATGTTCCCGTATCCGTCAGCCGAAGGCCTTCATGTGGGCAATATGTACGCCTTCACCGGCAGCGATATCTACGGCCGGTTCAAGCGGATGCAGGGGTACGATGTGTTTGAGCCAATCGGACTGGATGGATTTGGCATCCATAGTGAAAACTACGCGTTTAAAGTTAGGAAGCACCCCATGGATCAGGCAACAGTTTCAGAAGATCGTTTTTATAAACAACTGCATCGTATTGGTGCTATCTTTGACTGGTCACGCACGGTTGAAACATATAAACCAGACTATTATCACTGGACCCAGTGGCTCTTTGTCCAAATGTTCAAGCACGGATTAGCATATCGAGGCAAAGCGAAGGTGAATTGGTGCCCCAGCTGCAAGACGGTTTTGGCTGATGAGCAGGTGGTCGCCTGTAAGGCGACCATCCTGAGCGAGCAGAGCGAGTCGAAGGATCCCAACGGAAGGAAGGATTCCCCTGGAGGCTTAGTGAACGAGACAACACAGGACGTCTGTGAGCGATGCGGGAATATAGTGTCTAATCGGTTGCTGGAACAATGGTTCTTTAGAATTACCGCATATGCGGAGAAATTGCTGAAAAACATCCCTAAGCTTGATTGGGCACAAAAAGTAAAAATCGCCCAGGAAAAGTGGATAGGAAAAAAAGAGGGGGCTAAGATACTGTTTGACGAAATAGAGGTCTTTACCACACGGCCCGATACAATTTTCGGTGCGGCGTTTGTGGTTTTGTCTCCAAGCCATCCGTTAGCCGGAAAGGTTAAAGAGGTTATGAATCCTGCGACAAAGAAAGTGATTCCAGTACTTGTCGATGAGTATGTCTTGGAAGAAGTTGGTACGGGGGCCATCATGGGGGTCCCTGCCTACGATGATCGCGATATGGCTTTTGCCAAGAAAATGAACCTTCCGGTCATCCGGGGAAAATTAACAGACAAAGTCTTCGGAGAAAAAATGGTGATCTTTCACCTCCGCGATTGGCTCATATCTAGACAGCGTTATTGGGGACCGCCGATTCCAATGATATTTTGTGAGTCTTGTAAGGCAAAAAATAAGGGTGAGCGAGACGACATGCCTGGTTGGTATCCAGTGCCGGAGAACCAATTGCCCGTCCTGTTGCCCCGAATCGATGACTACAAGCCCGGCGACGATGGGGTAGCCCCATTGGCCAAACACAAGGAATTCTATGAAACGACCTGTCCCGGTTGTGCGGGAAAGGCTGTACGGGAAACAGATGTGTCTGATACATTTCTAGATAGTTCGTGGTACTTTTTAAGATATACTTCAGTCGACGCTTCGACTTCAGCACAAGACCCGTTTGATCCAAGCATTACCAAAAAATGGCTTCCCGTCCATATGTATACCGGAGGTGCAGAACACTCCGTTCTCCATCTTTTGTACAGCCGGTTCGTCACCATGGCGCTCAAAGACATGGGCTTCATTGATTTTGAAGAGCCCTTCGCCAAATTTTTTGCCCACGGTTTAGTGATCAGAGAGGGCGCCAAGATGAGCAAATCCAAAGGAAACATTATCAACCCCGATATTTATCTGGATAAATACGGCACTGACGCCCTCCGGCTTTACCTTATGTTTATGGGGCCGTACTCCCAGGGCGGAGATTTTCGCGATGCTGCCATGGAAGGCATGAGCCGGTGGGTCAAAAGAGTCTGGCGTATGGGCCTAAAGTCATTAGGTGAGCACTCGACATCATCGAGTACCACGATCCATTCAGCCCTTCAGAAGGCTATAAAAAAGGTTGGAAGTGATACCGAAAACCGCCATTACAATACGGCCATAGCAACGATGATGGAGTTGACCAATCTGGTTGCCGACGAAGGGGGAGCGTTGGGGCTTGACGATCTGAAAGATTTTATCAAGCTTTTGGCCCCTTATGCGCCGTTTTTGGCAGAAGAATTATGGTCAAAATTTCAAATTTCAAATTTTCAATCTGTTCACACCCAGTCCTGGCCTTCTTTTGACGAATCCGCAACCAAGGAGGAAACGGTTCCCATTATCGTCCAGGTTAACGGGAAACACAGGGATACGCTCCAGCTGTCAGCTGTCAGCTGTCAGCTGTCAGCTGAGGTTGAAGCAGCCGCCCGCACAAGCGAAAAGGTGAAAAAGTACTTGGGCGATGTTACCCTTAAAAAGGTCATCTTCGTCCCAGGGAAGCTCATCAATTTCGTGATTTAGATATGGAGGAAGATTCCTGGCAGACACAACTTGCCCATCTTCGGTTGCCGCTGGTTATTGGCGGCGTGAGCATTTTATTAGTAATCGTTTCTATCACTCTCCTTATCAAATCAGTTCAAACTACCACACCGATCCAGTTTTCGTCGGAATCAGCTTCACAAAGTGGCGTTCTGGGCCAAGCAACAAGTCAAATCACCGTCGACATTCAAGGAGCTGTAGCACGCCCCGGCGTGTATAAACTACCGGAAGGAAGTAGGGTAGAGGATGCTATTGCCGCCACCGGCGGATTGACCAAGGAAGCAGACATCGAGCGCATTTCTCAAACCATCAATCGCGCCGCAAAAGTTGCCGATGGCGGTAAACTCTATTTTCCGTCGCACAATTCGATTGTACGACGTGACGAACCGTCAACGTCGCACAATCGACAGGTCAACATCAACACCGCC
>JAGVFE010000007.1 GCA_020057765.1 Candidatus Woesebacteria bacterium
ATATCTTTGAGGTGAGCGTCGGGGATGACACGGGCCGCATCTTTGCGGTGTGGTTCAACCAGCCGTACCTGAAGAATTATTTTAAGGCTGGCAGCCGCGTCCTCCTGCACGGCAAGGTTGAATGCTACAAAGACCGCATCCAGCTCTCTAACCCTGAATTTGAGGTTTTCGAAGAGGGGGTGGAGGTGGCGGATGCGGACAAGATCGTTCCGACCTATTCGCTCCCGGAAAAATTCTCCCCGCGCGTGTATCGTAAGCTCGTCAAGTCCGTCCTTGATAAATATATCCCGCATGTGGAAGAGGTGTTGCCTTTTGACGTGCGCAGCCGGCACAATTTATTGAATATCGCGAAAAGCCTGCGCCAGATCCATTTTCCCGAGAACGAGGAGGCGAGGTTTAAGGCCTATGAGCGCCTCTCTTTTGAGGAATTTTTCATTTATCAGATCCCGCTCATCCTGCGCAAGCTCAAGCGTCGGCAGAAACAAGGCATCGCATTTAGAATTGACGAACCGATTTTAGATGGATTTTGTAAGGGCCTCCCCTTTGAGCTGACCCTTTCGCAGAAACTCGTCTTAGAGGAGATCAAAAAAGACATGGCAAGTTCGCGCCCGATGCAGCGCCTGCTCCAAGGCGATGTGGGTTCAGGAAAGACCGTGGTTGCGACGCTCGCCGCCTTGATCGCCGCTTCCAATGGCACTCAAACGGCTTTTATGGTTCCGACGGAGATATTGGCGGCCCAACACTTTGAAAAACTCAGTGAGTTTTTTAAAGAGTTGGGTCCCAAGCCCCAAGCCCCGAGTCCCAAGGTAAAGATCGGGTTGTTGACAAGCAGTATGGATGAGAAGAAGAAGCAAAAAGTGCGGCAGCAAGTTAAGAAGGGCGAGATCGACATTATCATCGGCACGCACGCGCTCATCCAGGAAGGCGTGAATTTCAAGAACCTTGGGTTTATCATCATCGATGAACAGCATAAATTCGGCGTCTCCCAGCGCGCCCTTTTGTCGCAGAAAGCTGTTTCCCCGGATATTCTTATTATGACCGCGACACCTATCCCGCGCACGCTGTGCATGACGCTCTACGGCGACCTGGATATCTCTATCATCCGAGAATTGCCTAAAGGAAGAAAAAAAATAGTTACTTCGCTTTATGGCCTCGCGCAACGCAAACAAGCGTATGATTTTGTCAGAGGTAAGGTTAAAGAACGACAGCAGGCGTATATTGTTTATCCTTTGATCGAAGAGAGCCCTTCTTTGATGCTCGCTTGTGCCAAAAAGATGCACAAGGAGTTTCAGCAAAAGATCTTCAAGGACTTCAAAGTTGGCCTTATCCACGGACACGTGACGCGGCCGGAACAGGAAGTTGTGATGAGGGATTTTAGAGACGGAAAAATAGATATCCTTGTCGCGACCACAGTCCTTGAGGTGGGCATTGATGTGCCGAATGCGACAGTTATGGTGATCGAGCATGCGGACCGTTTTGGCTTGTCGCAATTGCACCAGATGCGGGGGCGCGTGGGCCGCGGAGAGCATGAGTCGTTCTGTTTGCCCATCTGCGACCCGGAGACTGAAGATGCGAAGGCGCGGTTAAAAGCTTTGCTTGAACATGCGGACGGGTTTAAAATAGCCGAAGAAGATTTAAAGATCCGCGGCCCGGGCGAGTTTTTCGGCGAGCGCCAGTCGGGTTTAGTGGAATTAAAGATCGCCAATCCTTTGACTCAGATGCATCTTTTGAAATCCAGCCGCGAAGAGGTGGTCAGGCTTATCCAGGCGGATCCGAAGCTTGAGGCGCGTCAGAATCAGGAGCTCAGGCGCCAGCTCTATCAGCGTTTTCCGGAGTTTGAGAAGTTTATGATGGTGGGGTGATTTTGCAACGCAACATTCCTGTTTGCCGACGAAATTTTCTGCCGTTGGCTACGGTTTACGTCTTGGGTGTTACGCTCCATAGGGGATTGTCGCTACACCCTCGCCGTAAATCCTTGCCAATTGTTGACAGAAAATTTCTGATTGTCGGCTTAAACAGGAACATTGCGTTGCCCAATAGCTATTATATCTAGAGACCAGAAATCCCTGATTGTTTGCTTTTGCAGGATCTTGCATCGCCACTAACCTGGATGGGTATGTTTTTTAGAAGAAAAAATAGAACCGTTCCCCAATAATCACAGTTATGAATGAGCAGCAGATTAATACATTGGTATGGTTATTCGGGAGAGGTGCTTCAATTGCATGCGGATTAGATTGGGTGGAGCCCAAAGAATGGCAGGCGTTAACTAGAGATATTCGAATAAGACAGATACAAGAAACTCTTGGTTTGGAAATGCAAAAAATTCCTCAAGGCAGGGGTCCATATTATGACTTACTTTCAATTTTAAGCGGACACACAGAAACAAACTGGAAACACCTTTTTATTACGACAAACTGGGATTATTTGTTTCAGCGGGAGATCTCAAATCTCAAATTTAAAATCTTGCCCAAATGGCTAATAAATTCTCACGTTTTTCATCTGAATGGTTCGATAGAAAAAGGAACGCAAGAAAATAGATCCCTTTTTCTGTTAGAGACTGACTCCTACAAAGTTAGAAAAAGCACATTTGAAGCAAACCAGGCCTTGAGTTATTTGATTTGGGAGAAGTTGTTTGTAATAATAGGGATGTCATTCACGTGTGAAACGGACGGAGCATTAATATCTTATTTGCACTCTATTGAAGATCAGTTGCCATTTGGAGAAGCTAAATGGATTATTTTGGATTCCCAAAAAGAAATCCTCGATAATAGTTACGTTCAGTTTAGAGATAATTTTCCAGCCGCAAACATAATACCAATAAATAAAGGATTTCAAGATTGGATTGCAAACGGTATGTCAGAGCTTGTTAAATATGGTGTAATTAAAGCTAAAAATTGTGAAAGGGGGTAGGAATGAAAGCTTTAGAGGTAACATATCTATTTTTTGAAATTATGGGATTGTTGGGAGGAATTTTTTGTATAGCTGTTTTAATTAATTTTTTGATTAAAAAGGCAACACATAAAGAAAACTTGGGACAGAAATATATTGCCGTCTTGTTATCCACTGCTTGAAACTCGGGATCGGGTCCGGATAGGCAGTTGAGGCATAGGGGGTTTTGATGGAAGTGTCCCCCGTTTTAAGCTGCTGCGTCTGAGAAATAGGGGAC
>JAGVFE010000065.1 GCA_020057765.1 Candidatus Woesebacteria bacterium
GTCTCTTCTTTGACTTCCCGTTTAGTTTTCCCTGCAACTTTTTCTTTTTCAATGAGTTTGTAATGGATCCGAAGCGTATCACCAACGCGTAATGTAACGGGTTTGATCGTGTCAGAAGGTGTTAACGGCCAAAAAACTGAGTTTGCCATAGATTGGTATTATATCATTCGAATCACATCTCTTCAACGTTGTGTTGTTTGCTTTCGCGAAACCCGGCGGGCGTGATACGGATAAACCGGGCGTTTTTCCAAAGTTCCGGGATCGTCCCCGCGTTGCTATAGCTCATGCCGGATCGGACGGCACCGACGAGCTGATTGATGACGTCTTTGGCGGCTCCTTTGTACGGAACAAACGTTTCAACGCCTTCGGCTACGACCTCCTCGAGCTCGCTATCTAGCTCCTCTTCACTTAACTCTTTTCGCACCTGCCCGCTGACACCTTCAAGGATCCGTGAAGCAACAGCGGAAAATGACGCCGCCCCCCGATGCGCTTTATACCTTTGACCTTTTCGTAAAATGATGCTCCCCGGACTTTCGTCGGTACCGGCAACCCAACCAGTAATCATGACACAGGATGCCCCGGCGGCTAGTGCTTTGGTCATGTCTCCCAAATAATTGGTGCCGCCATCGGCAATAAGAGGAATTTTAGCAATTTGGGCAATCTTTGCACAATCCATGATGGCAGTAAGTTGCGGCACTCCGGCACCAGCGACCATCCTAGTTATGCAAATTCCCCCTGGTCCGATACCTACCTTTACCGCATCAACGTCCAAACCAATCAACTCTTTGGCCGCCTGGGCTGTGGCAACATTGCCGTCAATAATATCGGTATTGTGGGCAAGTTTCCGAAGTTTTTTTACCGCCATGATGCCATGTGTTGAGTGAATGTGGGCTATATCGACAACGAGGGCATCAACACCAATCTTGATGAGTTCTTGCGCGCGTTCAAGGTAATCTCCAACCACTCCTACAGCGGCTCCCACGCGTAATCGACCGCTTTTGTCTTGCGTTGCATGCGGAAAGCGGTCCTCATTGAGAACAGTGCGCGACGTAATGAGCCCTCCAAGAGTCCTATCGGGATGAAGAAGTGGCAGTTTCTCAACTTTATATTTCCGAAAGAGCCGGCGAGCCTCGTCCAAACTGATGTTGACCCCCGCGGTAATCAGTTTTGACGCCGGCGTCATAAGTTTTTCCAGGGGAACCGTTACATCATCCAGAAACCACATATCACGATTGGAAACCAGTCCAAGAACTTTATTCTTATGATCAACAACAATGGCGCTGCCGACATTGTGTTGTTTCATCAAGGGCCGTGCTTCGGCCGCGGTTTGCTTGGGAGAAAGCGTAAAAGGCGTACCCATCACAAATCCTTCGCTTCTTTTGACCCTTCGCACCTCTGCCGCTTCCCGCTCAATCGTCATAAAGCGGTGGATGATGCCGATGCCGCCAAGTTTGGCCATCGCAATTGCCATGGCGGACTCCGTCACCATATCGAGATTGGAGGAGACAAAGGGGATAACAATGGCAATATTTCTGGATACTTTTGTTTTCGTGGAAACGAGTTTCCTGGAGGTAATCCGCGATTTTTGCGGAACAAGGAGGACATCATCATAGGCAAGCCCAAGTGGTATTACGTGTTCATGCATAATTTATAGCCGAATAAGCGCATCCCGTTGGGGGCCGAGTGATAAAAACCGTATCGGAACACCGATATCATTTTCTATAAAACGAATATACTCTTGCGCAAGTTTGGGCAGAGCCGTCCACGACTTGATCCCACCAAGCGGTTTGTTCCAACCCTCAAATACTTTATAGATCGGGTTACAATCGGCGTATTGGTGGGAATTTCCCGGGTACTGCCGAAACAATTTTTTGCCGTACCGATACCCGACACACACAGGAATTTTTGAAAAATCAGACAACACATCAAGCTTGGTCAGCGCCAATGAGTCAAACCGATTCAGTCGATGCGCAAAACGAATGATTGGCAAATCCAACCAACCGCATCGACGGATACGACCTGAAGTGGCAGCTACTTCGTGTCCAATGGTTTGAAGCGTATCGCCATCTGCATTGATTTGCTCCGTGGGGAACGGGCCGCCCCCGACTCTTGTGGTATAGGCTTTCACCACTCCTATAACCTTTAGTGGAACTTGGGGCATTCCGATGGAAGGAAATACCGACGAGGCAATGGTATTGTTAGCCACAGTATACGGATACGTGCCAAATTGCCCATCAAGCATAGTCCCCATGGCGCCTTCAAACAACAGCTTCTTTTTGTCTACGTTATCGGACACATACAAGCTCACGTCACCAACATATGGCCCAAGGATTTTGGCGGCTACCAAAAGATCGTCAACGATAGTTTTTACCTTCAGATTTGTTTTGATTCCGTATACTTTTTCTAATATTGCCATTTTCAAAGGCAACAGCATGACAATTTTTTCTTTTAATATTATTGGGTGAAGCAAGTCTTCACATCGGATCCCGGACCGGTTGTTTCTGTCTTCATAGCAATAGCCAATACCCACGCCTACACTGCCGGTTGCTTTTTTCCCTTTCCATGCTTCGTGGGCTCCGTCCATGAGCTTGTGATACGGCATAACAAGGTTGACGCGGTAATCGATAAGTAAATCGAGCTTCAAACGGTGTTTTTTACAAAACTCAAGCTCAGTCAACAAAACATTCGGATCAAAAACAGCGCCTTGCGCTATAAGCAGTATTTTTTTCTGAAATATTCCCGATGGCAATACATGAAGCTTGCACTGCTCCCCCTGATACATAATCGTGTGGCCTGCATTGTTCCCTCCATTAAATCGGGCAACGACATCATAGTCGGCGGCGAGAGCATCGACGAGTTTTCCTTTCCCCTCATCTCCCCATTGGGCGCCAATCATCACTGTGGGTTTCATAATTTTAAGACAAGCTTTGTCCGACGTACTGCTTCCGAAACTATTTGTGCCGGATACGGATTTTTTTGGGTCAACATTGTTTTTAACTCATCTTTCAGATGTACATCAATGGGTATTTCATCGACAAGATGTTGCAGTTCTTTGGCATTCAATGTCTTACCCCTGGTTTTATCTTTCAACCAATCATAGATATCGCCAACACCACGCCGAAAACAAAATGCCTTCACCGATTCCAGGTACACCTCTTGATGCCGATTGAGACTGGAAGCAATGACTTCCCGGTCCACTGATAAACGTTTGATGCCTTCAACAATACTTTGATACGACAAAACAGATAACCCCATCGGCATACTGATGCTTCGTCGTGTTGTTGAGTCAGAAAAATCCCGCTGTAGCCGATTGACGGGCAACGTAGAGGAAAGCGTTTCAAGCATTCCGTTTGCCGTCTCCAGCCCACCTTCCGCACCTTCAAAATAGATTGGATTGATCTTATGGGGCATACCCGCTGAGCCAACTTCGGTTTCTACCTTGGTCACCCGCACGTATCCCACAAGCACATACAGCCACATGTTTTGGACAAAATCCAAAAGAATAGCATTGATACGTTCCAAGCTCTGGAGAAATCGAACCAGACTGTCATACGGGGCTATCTGAGTTGCAGCGTGCGACGGAACTAAGCCGGAGCCGCGGATAAAATTATCAGAAAACGACAACCAGTCGTGGTCACCATCTACAGCAAAAAGTCCTTGCAATGAGCCCACTTCACCGGTACATTTTGCAGAAAATTTAAGTGAAGTGAATAATTTTATTTCGTCGCACAATCTTAATAAGGAATTGGCGACTTCTTTCCCGAACGTCGTAACATTTGCTGCAATTGCGTGGGTTCTGGCTACCATAATCGTATCTTTTTCAGCTTGGGCCAAGACAATGAGGGATAATGCAATTTTTTGGAAACACGGCAACAACACCGACTCCCGACACTCCCCTAGTAGTTTTGCAAGTGCCACAGAATTTATGTCTTCGGAACCGATTCCCAAGTTTACATATGGCACTAAAAAGCCAAGTTTTTTCTTTTGTAAGCTGAATACTAAAAATTGTTCGATTGCCTTGAGATCGTGATTGGTTTTGGTCTCCATTGCGGTGATCTTTCGCGCATCAGCAAGAGAAAAATCCTGCACGAAAGAAATTTTCTTGCCTTCTAAAAACGTATAGATAGCCATGACATAATCAACCATGACGCTCAGTCGCATTTTCATCCACGCAAATTCGGAAAAGTACGGCCGAAGCATCATCAGCTTGTGACTATTGCGTCCATCCAAATGGGTGAGAGCAAACAGAGGGTCTGGTGTTTCCCAGCTAATCATTGTGTTTTGAGGCAGCGATAAATGCTAAAAATAACGGGTGAGGTGCAAGAGGCCGCGAGCGGTATTCCGGGTGATATTGCGTGCCGAGAAAAAATGGATGAGCAGACTTTGGTAATTCAATAATCTCAGCCAAATGTTCCACAACAGACCGGCCGGAGATCACCAACCCAGCATCCTCAAATTGCTTGGCATAGGCATCATTGAACTCATAGCGATGTCGGTGACGCTCGCCGATGATTCTTTTTTTTGGATCGTCATATCCTTTCCATTTCGTGTACCACTCATCCGCCAATGTATTCTCTTTTACCTGACATTCCCACCGGCCCAACCGCATCGTACCTCCATAGCTCCGCCTTAACAAATTCTCATTTTGTCCGGCATTGGTGTGAATAACCGGGTGAGCAGTATCTGCATCACACTCCGTTGTGTGGGCTCCTGTAAGTCCCAGTACATTCCGGGCGTACTCAACAACGGCCAACTGCATGCCGTAACAAAGACCGAGATACGGGATTTTGTGTACCCGGGCAAAATTGATAGCTTTAATCTTTCCTTCCACGCCCCGCGCCCCCCAACCGATAGGTACGATGATGCCATCGTCTTCTGTTAGATACTCATTACTCCCTTTTTCTAAATTTTCTGCCTGAATCCACCGAACATTTGCTTTTACTCCCAACTGCCAACAGGCGTGATCAATGGCATCCATGAGTGCGGCATAACTATCGCGTAGTTGATACTCGCCGGTTGCAAAATATTTACCAACGATAGCCAGATTGACGGTTTTTTCTTTTCTACAGCCGATTGTTCTGGTCATGGCTTCCCAGTCACTCAGGTTTTGCTTCTTTAATGGCAATTCAAATAGATTCAGTATCTTTTCATCAAATTTCTGCTTAGCTAAATAAAGAGGCGTTTCATACGCACTGGGTAGGTCAACGTTATCAATGACGTTTTCAGCATCAACACTGCAAAAAAGAGCA